>CAZYNG010000018.1:0-10942 GCA_964648615.1 uncultured Dehalococcoidales bacterium
GGTTTAATCACTACCCTGTCTCCTAAAGGCTTAATTTTAGTTGCCATAACTCCTCCTTTTTCAAAGTTTACTGGTTAGCACTCTATGAACTAGACTGCTAAAGATTATAACACAGAAAATTTCAAATGCAACAAATTTTTATTGACGAAACATAAAATTTTATATTAAAATCCTAAGTTCGATGTGCTTATCAAATAAAGGATGCCTAACATTTAGTTTGGGCATCCTTATTTTTATATTTAGATTAGGAAAGGAGACCCCCTACTATGTTTGATTTAGTTTGGATATGTGTAATTGTGGGGCTTATCGGTGCTGCTGTAGTTGCTTACTTTGTGCGCTATGTTTTAAGGCAGGACCAAGGCTCAGAGAGGATTAGAGAGATTTCTGGTGCCATTAAAGAAGGGGGGCTTGCTTTTATTCATCGAGAATACCGGACATTGGGCATTGTGGTAGCGGTAGTAGCGATTATTCTCGTATTTGTTCCTGACCTGGGTTGGAGAGTATCTGTGGCTTTTATCTTCGGTGCTCTATGCTCTATAGGTGCTGGATACGCTGGGATGAATATGGCACTCAGGTCTAACGGTAGGACGTGTGCCGCAGCACAAAAAGGCTTGAATCGAGGATTGAGAGTTGCCTTCAGAGGTGGGGCAGTAATGGGGCTAACGGTAGTTAGCATTGGCATCATCGGCTTAGCTGTTCTTTATTTTGCTTGGCATGGCCTTCCTCCGCGGGAGTTCTTGGCTATAATTCCAGCCTATGGCGTTGGGGCTTCATTAGTAGCTCTTTTTGCCAGAGTGGGTGGTGGTATCTTCACCAAGGGTGCTGATGCCGGCTCAGATTTAGTGGGTAAAGTAGAGGCAGGAATACCGGAAGATGACCCCAGAAATGCTGCTGTTATAGCTGATAATGTTGGTGATAATGTCGGCGATGTGTGCGGCATGGGTGCTGACCTCCTTGAGTCTTATGTCGAAACCGTTATTGCTACTATGACACTCTGCATTGTTGGTGGTGTGGTAGCACCATGGGTAACTGGAAAGTTGTTTCCTACGCTCTCAGCTGATGCTGCTCTGCAAGCTGCTTGGTGGTTACCAATGTTAATCATGGCTGGAGGCCTTGTAGCCTCTGTGATTGGCTGTTTTTTGGTTAGAGTAGGAGAGAAAGTGGAGATGGGTGCTCTTTTAGGAGCATTGCGTCGTGGTACGCTCAGCGCCACAATATTGACGGCAATATTTGGTTTTCTAATAATTTATTTTCTACATGCTAGCTTAGGCGTCTTCTGGGCGATGCTTGCCGGTCTTGTTGCTGGTGCTCTTATGGGTGAAAGCACAAATTACTTTACCTCTTATGCCTATAAGCCAACGCTGGAAATTTCTGAGGCCTCTACCTCTGGTGCCGGTGCTACTATAATTCGAGGCTTTGCTAATGGCATGATGAGCACCTGGCCACCGGTAATTTTGATAGCTATAGCGATTGGCGTAGCCTTTCACTTCGCTAGCTTCTACGGCGTAGCCTTAGCTGCTGTTGGCATGTTGTCCACTCTGGGCGTGACATTGGCTACTGATGCTTATGGACCGGTAGCTGACAATGCTGGAGGCATTACCACTCAAGCGGGGCTACCACCTGAAGTGCGTGAAAGAACTGATGCTTTAGATTCTCTGGGTAATACCACTGCAGCTACAGGCAAAGGATTTGCCATTGGTGCTGCTGCTATGAATTCATTGGGTTTGATTCTCGCCTTCGCTATGGCTGTGGGTATAGTGACAGTCTCATCCACAGGCACACTAATACTACCTCCGGAATTAAGCCTGCTAAGCACACCAGTTATCATTGGTGTAATTCTAGGTGCCCTTATGCCCGCTATCTTTTGTGCGATGACAATGAAATCTGTGGGTGTAACTACATCAGCTATTATAGAAGAGGTTCGGCGACAATGGCGTGAGATAAAGGGTATTATGGAAGGCACAACCAGGCCGGAGTACGGCAAATGCGTAGATATTGCCACCAGAATAGCACTGAAGGAGATGATGGCTCCTTCAATAATGACCATAGTTATGCCCATACTCGTGGGGATAATCCTTGGCGTATATGCCCTGGCTGGTTTCCTTATTGGTGCCTTAGCTACAGGCTTTATCTTTGCCGTTATGTTAAATAACGCTGGCGGTGCATGGGATAATGCTAAGAAGTGGATTGAGGCAGGACATTTTGGTGGTAAAGGCTCAGAGGCTCATAAAGCAGGAGTGGTGGGAGATACTGTTGGTGACCCTATGAAGGATACTGCTGGCCCATCATTGAATATAATGCTCAAGCTAATGTCGGTGATCTCATTACTATTAGCGCCGGTGTTAATGCATTTTGGTGGGCTGATTTAACTTTCTGATTTTTGGTCTTGACAAGCAAAAAGCGAATGGTTATAATTTGTTAGACTAGACTAACATTTTGACTCATGATGGTGAAGCAGAAGATGGTAAAGAAATATAGTGCAAGTGTAGAAGATTATCTTGAGGCAATAGCTAATCTGCATAAAGGTGAGAAAACTGTGAAGGTCAAGCAGCTTAGTCGCATGCTGAATGTGAAAATGCCCAGCGTTACTGCAGCGCTGCAAAAGCTTTCTGAGGAAGGCCTTGTAGTGCATGAAAAGTATGGCGATATAAAACTCACGCCTGAGGGTGATGGAGCAGCCCAGGATGTGATTCGCCGTCACAGAGCATTAAGCCGCTTTTTTGCTGACGGGTTGAGCATCGACAGGGGAACGGCTGAAGAAGATGCCTGTAAGATTGAGCATGTCATCAGTCCAGTTACTTTGGAACGAATAATTAAATTTATAGAGTTCATAGAAGCATGTCCATTAGAAGAGCCTAATTTTCCCAAAAGGTATCGATATTATGTGGAGCATGGAGAACTCCCTCCGGAATGCTTGGAGAGAAGCTCGGGAGAAAGGTAAAAAATTTTGCCGTGGCAAGTTAGCCATGGCTAACAAAGTTATCAATTGTTGATGGCAAGATACAGGAGTAAATCTGAACATGACCTTTGATAGACAGACGACGGTTGCCCAGATGCGAACGGGCGAAAGGGGTAGAATCATCGAGATTGCTGGGGGATATGGCCTGACGCGTCGGCTTGAAGCCATGGGGATCAGATCGGGGAAGAAAATAACCAAGGTCAGTTCCATGCTCATGCGCGGGCCGGTGACGATCCAAGTGGATGGTGTTCAGGTTGCCATTGGCTTTGGCATGGCCAGGAGAATCCTGGTTGAGCTAGAGAGCAAGTGAAGATACTTTTGATGGGCAACCCCAATGTGGGGAAGAGCGTCTTTTTCTCGCGCCTCACTGGGGTCAGGGTTATCGCTTCCAATTATCCGGGCACTACAGTAGAGTTCACCAAGGGGTATCTCAAACTGGGAGAGGAAATGGCTGAGGTGATAGATGTGCCCGGCACTTATACCTTGGAGCCTACTTCCAAGGCAGAAGAGGTGGCTACAGAGATGCTCAAGGACGGTGACCTGGTCATTGATGTCGTCAATGCTACCAATCTGGAGAGAAACCTATTTCTAACCATGCAATTGCTAGAAAGAGACATCCCCGTAATAGTAGCGCTGAATGTGTGGGACGATACCAAGCATAGAGGAATACACATCGATGTCAAGAAGCTGGAGCAGGTTTTGGGGGTACCCGTCGTGCCCACAGTAGCAGTGACTGGAGAAGGAATGAAGGAATTGGTGAGTCGCATCCATGAAGCGACATCTCCACCTGTATCTCATCGAACGCGTGATGAGCGGTGGGTAGCCGTGGGCAGAATTATAGAGCAGGTGCAGACGGTAACTCATCGGCACCACACCTGGTTGGAGCGCCTGGGCGATGCTTCGGTCAAGCCTTTCCCAGGAATCCCTATCGCTGTTTTGACGATTCTCGTCTCATTTATAGTGGTCCGCTTCATTGGCGAAGGTCTCATCGGATATATATTCGAGCCGCTGTTTAACAACCTCTGGGCTCCCGTGATGATGCGGCTAAGCGAATTTCTGGGATCAGGCGGCTTCCTGCACGATATCCTGATAGGCAAGCTTATCAGCGGAGAGATAGACTTTGCCCAGTCCTTTGGCATCCTGACGACGGGGCTATTCATACCCTTTGGGGCTGTCCTACCTTATGTTCTCGCTTTCTACTTGGTGTTAGGTTTTCTAGAAGATCTAGGATACTTGCCTCGCGTGGCAGTGCTTCTTGACACTCTGATGCACCGTCTGGGAATGCACGGATACGCCATTATACCCACGCTCCTTGGCCTGGGATGCAATGTTCCCGGAATCCTGGCCACCCGAATTTTGGAAAGCAAGAGGGAGAGATTCATCGTTGCTACCCTTATATCCATTGCAGTTCCTTGCGCCGCCCTTCAAGCCATGGTCATCGGATTGGTTGGGAGGGAGGGATGGCAATATGTGGCTGTAGTGTATGGCACGCTTTTCGTGGTCTGGGTCATCCTGGGATTGATCTTAAACCTAACGGTGAAAGGGTTCAGCCCTGAACTCCTAATTGAGATTCCGCCATACCGCCTACCCTCAGCTCGCATTCTGGCTTCGAAGCTCTGGATGAGAATCTTAGGCTTCCTTAAAGAAGCAATCCCTGTAGTTATGTTAGGCATCTTCGTCATCACCATTCTCTATGCCCTGAATGTATTTGACTACATCGCCAACTTTGCAGCGCCGGTGGTTAGTGGACTTTTGGGGTTGCCCAGCGATGCAACTGCGGCGCTGGTCATCGGCTTTTTACGTAAGGATATGGCCGTGGGTATGCTCGGCGCCCTCAGTCTGAGTGCCAACCAGCTGGTCGTCGGCAGCGTGGTTCTGGCTATGTTCTTCCCGTGTATCGCCAGTTTTGTGGTGCTGGCTCGGGAGTTGAGACTCAAGGGCATACTTGCTGCTACCGGGATAATGATAGCTGCTTCCTTGGTTGTGGGCAGTTTGCTGAATCTGATTCTGTAATCGGTTGAAACTGGCCTTGGATATATTTGGCATGTTTCAATTTAGCAGCATCTTGAACGCCGCGCCAGGCCTTTTAGAAGCTCTGACATGACCGTTGTCTTGTCTATTATGCGGGGTAGCACTGCAAGCACTCGCTCTATATCACTTTCGGTAGTTTCGCGACCTAAGGTAAACCTGAGCGAGCTGCGGGCTTGTTCCGGCGAGAGCCCTAGTGCCAGGAGCACATGCGAAGGTTCGGCGTTCGCTGAGCTACAAGCTGAGCCGCTAGAAGCGTAAATCCACTCTGTTTCGAGGTTTAGAAGCACTAAATCTGCCCTAGCCGGGTCAATGGTCACATTGACATTGTTGGGGAGCCTTTTTGTGGGATGACCATTCACCTGAATCTGTTCAATTTGCTCCAGTAGACCCTTAATGAATTTGTCACGAAGATGGCTGAGTCTCATTCCCTCCTTGGTCATTTCCTCCATGGCAATTTCTACTGCCTTACCAAAGCCTATAATGCCTGTGGTATTCTCAGTGCCTGCGCGCTGTCCCTTCTCCTGTTCGCCTCCATGGATGAATGGAGCCAGCTTAGTGCCTTTCCTGATATACAGTGCTCCTATTCCCTTTGGTCCGTAAAACTTGTGGGCTGAGATAGAGAGTAAATCCACCCCCAGTTTGTCTACATCCACGGGGATATGTCCCACAGTTTGAACCGCATCCGTGTGGAAAATTATTCCTCGTTCTTTAGCAATCTTGCCTATCGCGCTTATTGGTTCTACGGTGCCTACCTCATTGTTGGCATGCATTATTGAAATAAGTATGGTTTTATCGGTGATAGCGTTCTTGATATCCTGAGGGTCAACCAGTCCATACCTGTCCACGGGAAGATATGTAACGGAGAATCCTCTTTTCTCCAGAAACTTACACGGCTCTATCACAGCGTGGTGCTCAATGGGGGTGGTAATGATGTGATTCCCTTTATGTTCATTGGCGTAAGCAACACCCTTTATGGCGAAATTGTCTGCCTCTGTCCCTCCACTGGTGAAAACGATTTCCTCACTCTGAGCATTAATCAGGCTGGCAATCTTGTTCCTTGCCTCCTCAACGGCTTTCCTTGCTTCCTGCCCGTAAGAATAGAGAGTTGAGGGATTGCCGAAGGCATCGCTGAAATATGGCAGCATCGCTTTTACCACATCAGGGTGTGTCGGCGTGGTGGCGGCGTGATCAAGATATATCCTGTTCATCGAAGTAGTGTGTTATTAAAGCAAATATGGCTGGAAATGGGCAAGGTCACCGCGTTATTGACAGTTTTGCTTTTCTTGGTATAGCCTTATGCTTTGGAAGTTATCTAATGAGGAGGTGAGAAAATGGCTGTATTTCCATCAAAAGAGTGGGTGGAGGCGGTATTACAAGCCGCGGAGAAAAGCGAGAAGTACAAGGAAGCAGCAAAGGATTGGGAAGGCGATTTTCTAAGCATAATCGAGGGCGACGAGGAATTTGTGAGGGACCTGAGCAGAAGAGAAGGCATGGAAGGTTTCATAAGCTTCTTGGATATGATGCCATTGGAGGCTCGAAAGAAGTATAGCGGCACTCCTATGGGCGATGTTTTCGAAAAGAAATTAGGTGTTCCTTTAGATACTCCTGCTGACAAATTCAGTATGGATGAAATGACGAGCATGGTCTCAAAATTATCTGCAGAGGACATAAAGGGTGCATGCACGTATTTCTGGTCAGATTTCTGGCATGGCAGCGTCAGAGCCATGAAGCCTGTTGCCCCAGGTGAACACGAAGATGCAACTTTCAAGCTTTCTGGGAAATATAGCGCCTGGAAACTGATGGTTTCAGGCAAACAGGATACCATTAGATTGGTGATGAGCAACAAATTGAAGCTTGAAGGCGATATGTCGTATGTGATGAAACACATGAAAGCAGTGGTGGCACTTACGAAGGAGGTATTCGCCGGGGTTCCTATCGATTAGTAGCGGGATATAAAAGCTTGGTATGAACATTAATAGGAGACTTCATGTACTTTGAAATCGACCCAAAGATTGGAGAGGACAAGGGATTATCATTACTAAGAGAAGAGACACACAGGTTTGCTGAAGAAGTAATAAGACCTGCTGCACGAGAACTAGACCGTATGTCCAATCCAGAGCAGGTAATAGCGAAAGACTCACCTTATTGGGATGTGTTAAAACAAATGAAGAAGCTGGGATATCACAGGATCTTTATAGACCAAGATTATGGTGGATTAGGTGTAAATGCAACGGAAGCACACATAATTTTAGAAGAGCTTGGCTGGGGAAGTGTGGGGCTAACAACGGCGATAGGTGTCGACCAAATAGCGCCTGCAGTGGCTTCCCTGTTTGCTATGGGAGATGTTATTGAGAAGATAGTAAAACCCTGGGCAGAGGATACAGAAGCTAAATATCATGGTTGTTGGGGGGTGACTGAGCCTGATTGCGGCTCAGATTATATCATGGCTTGTGAAGAAAGTTTTCTTCCCCATGTAAAAGAGCTCCACCCCGGTGAGGTAAGGGCTGATAAGGATGGTGACGGGTGGGTCATCAATGGGCCTAAGTCTAGCTGGATATCTTCTGCACCCACAGCTACACATGTTGGTCTCCATGTTACCCTGCCACCTCATGATAGTTTAGCGAACGGGGCATTTTGTATTGTCCCGCTGGAGCAAGAAGGTGTAGCCAAAGGAAAGCCGGTTGACAAGCTCGGCTTAAGGGACGACCCTCAAGGGGACATCTCTTTTGACAATGTGCATATCCCCGATGATTACATGCTTATCAGGCCCCCTTTTTATGAATTGCGCATAGGTCAGATAATTTGCGTGACCAGCTGTTTTATGGGGACTATATTTACAGGTCTAGCTCGGGCAGCTTTTGAGGAGGCTCTGGAGTATTCCAAAAATAGAGTTCAAGGAGGTAAACCGCTGTGTGAGCACCAGTTAGTTAAACAAAAGCTCTACAAAATGTTCGAAAAAGTAGAGAGTTCAAGATGTTACACAAGGAAGATAATGGAACATGTCTGGGAAAGAATCTATACAGAAAGAACCTTTGATGCTTCTTCAAGACATGCTCTTTCCGCGCAAATTTACGGCAAAAGGTCAGCATTTGAAGTGGCTTATGAAGCACTGCAGATCTTTGGGGGATACGGGCTTACCAAGGACTTTCTCGTTGAAAAACTCTTCAGGGATGCGCGGGCTGGATTGATTGAGGACGGCACAACTGAGGTTCTGGGACTTGCAGCAGCATACAACATTGTCCAAGAGGGTTAGAGAAAATTTACCAGCGATATAACAATTTAGTATATAAGGAGGTGTAGGATGGTTTTAAAAGGTGGAGATAAAGGTGAGTCTATTCCTTTCGATGCCCCACTCTATGATATTAATCGCGAAAGGGGAATAGAGTACCGAAACTGCGATGCGCTTGCAGCCGTATTTATGATCACGGGAGATATAAATGAAATCCTGCCTGAAGGACTTGAACCATTCAGCGACCCTCCCCAAGGGGCAATCTGGATATCCAGATACTCTTACAGCACCTTGGGACAATACAATGAACAGATTTCGCTTATCATGGTGAAAGATATACACGGAGAGATGGGATATTATATTCCCTACATTTATGTGACAAATGACGCTGCGATGGCTGCCGGGAGAGAACTTGCCGGAGCGCCCAAGAAATTGGCAGATATAGATATTAAGAACAAACTTGACTTCCTGGAAGGGACTTTAGAGAGACCAACGGGTAAAAGGCTAATTACTTTCACCTTTAAACCTGTGGAGAGGGCAATGGGTGATGTAGTAGAGGCATATTTCCCGTACCCAACTCCTTTACTCTCTGTAAGACATCTTCCCTGGGTTAAAGAGCCTGGTGATGGTCTTACACAATTGATAAGCTGGTATGCGGAGATAGACTTCCATAAAGATCCCAAGGGCGAAAGCACAATATGGATGGGACCGGCATCCATTACCTATGATTCGCCTTCTGAGCTTGACCCGGTCCACAAACTCAAGTTTGATGAGGTGTTAGCTGCTCTCTACTTCCAGTTTGACATGAAGCTGAACGTCAAAGAGGTGCAGAAAGAGTACTAACAAAGCTTTGCCACCTGTGGCTAGCAGCCATTGGCTTCAAACCTACTTACTATACAGTATAGAAGGTGTTGACAAATTCGGGTTTTTTAATATAATCTTATAGGTTCGCAATTATTTAAGGAGGTTGGACAATGCCAATTAACATGATTGTCTGTTGTAAACAAGTTCCTGATCCTGAGGCTCCCCCAGCTTCATTCAAGGTGGCTGGGGACAAGATGACTGTGCCGCCAGATGTAAAGCCAGTGGTTAGTCCCTATGATGAAAATGCTGTGGAGGCTGCGTTAAGGATTAAAGACGCGATAGGCGGCAAAATCACGGTGATTAGTTTGGGAAACAATCTGACGCGTGATGTGATTAAGAAACCGCTGTCTGTGGGTGGTGATGAGCTTATCCTTCTTGAAGACGCGGCTTTTGAAGAAGGTGACAGTTGGGCAACGGCCAATGCACTGGCTGCGGCGATCAAGAAGGTGGGGGAATATGACCTTATTCTCTGTGGGCGGCAATCTGCTGACTGGAATGCCGGGCAGGTTGGTTTAGGCATCGCGGAAATTTTAGGGCTTCCTGCGGTGAGTGTGGTCAGGAAGGTAGAGGTTCTAGATGGAAAGGCGAAAGTAGAGCGAGCTGTTCGCGATGGCTATGAAGTTGTGGAGGTTGAGCTTCCTGCCTTGCTCACGATAACCAGTGAGCTGGGTGATTTACGCTATGCCGCTCTTAAGGGGATTATGGCAGCGGCGAAAAAGCAGCCCATCGTGTGGAAGCCAGCAGACATCGGGCTTGAACCCTCCCAGGTTGGTGCTGCCGGAAGATGTGTTAAGCTGGCTAAACTCTTTCAGCCAGTGAGGGAGACTAAGTGTGAAATAATCGAAGCAGATACTCCAGCGGAAGCCGGCGCTAACTTGGCTGTAAAGCTTAGAGAAGCAAAAAAACTCTAAATTCAAGGAGGAAACGATGGCTGAAAATAAAGGTATCTTAGTTTTCGCGGAAATAGCAGAAGGCGAATTCCCTTCTATCACCACTGAACTGCTGGGATGTGGTAGGAAACTTGCTGATGAATTAAAGGAAGATTTGTCTTGTTTACTGGCCAGCGATGCGGTTGGTGACCTCGCCAAGGAAGCAATTGCTTTTGGAGCGGACAAAGTTTATACCGTAGAAGACTCAACGTTAAAGCGATACGAAGCAGACTGTTATATGCAGGTTGCTGACCAGGTTGTCGGGCAGGTTTCACCTCGTGTCATCCTGCTGGGTAACACGCCCATGGGTGCCGACCTGGCTCCTCGGCTTGCTTTTAGACTTCAGGTTGGCTTATCCACAGACTGCCTTGAGTTGAGCATAGACCCGGGGACAAAACAGCTTACGCAGACGAGTTCGGTGTATGGAGGCAATGCCCAGGCGATATTTACATCTGAGGCTCTGCCCCAGATAGCTACTATTAGAGTGAAGGCGATGTCACCCATAAAGCGTGATGAGTCCCGAAAAGGGGAGGTCATTCCTGCTAAGGTCACCGTGGATACGTCTAAGGTGAAGACGAAGGTGGTGGAGACTATAAAGGAGGAAGTAACTGGCGTCAAGCTGGAGGATGCCGCGGCGATAGTCTGTGGGGGTAGAGGTTGTGCTGGACCTGACCCCTACGACTCTACGTTGAAAGAACTTGCCACTGTGCTCAAGGGCGCAGTAGGGGCTTCCCGACCGCCATGTGATAATGGCTGGGTGCCTGAGGCGATGCACATCGGTCTCACTGGTAAAATTGTCGCTCCCGATATTTATTTTGCTATAGCAATATCAGGAGCCAGCCAGCATATGTCTGGTTGCAGTGGCTCAAAGACCATCATCGCCATTAACAAGGACCCTGAGGCGAACATATTCAAGCAAGCTCACTTTGG
>CAZYNG010000019.1:0-10849 GCA_964648615.1 uncultured Dehalococcoidales bacterium
TTCTTATAGCAACCTTCAGTAATGAAACTGGAATATCTTGACCTTCGAGATACATTTGCATAATCTGATTATCACTTTCAGCTAATCTCTCAATTAGTTTTTCACGGTACTCACACGCTACAGCACTATCACTCTCCGGGATAGGTTCCTTTACCGGCATTGAATCAGGATCGTCAGGAAAGGTAATAGCTTTATTCTCCACAAGGTCAATAACTCCTCGGAAAAGATTTTCAACTCCTAGAGGAAGCCCTATGGGCAATGGTTTAGCTTGAAGCCGCTCTTCTACCATCCTTACCACATGATAAAAGTCAGCACCAACCTTGTCCATCTTATTAAGAAAACAAAGCCTAGCTACATCATATTTGTCCGCCTGGCGCCACACTGTCTCCGATTGAGCCTCAACACCCGCTAAAGCATCAAGTATCACGATGCCACCATCTAAGACACGAAGAGCACGTTCTACTTCAGCGGTGAAATCTACATGCCCAGGAGTATCAATAATATTGATGCGGCAACCGCGCCAATAGCAAGTAGTGGCTGCCGAAGTAATGGTAATGCCTCGCTCACGCTCCTGCTGCATCCAATCCATAGCTGCAGTACCTTCGTCCACCTCACCAATCTTGTAGGTACGCCCTGTGTGGTAGAGTATCCTCTCTGTGGTGGTGGTTTTGCCAGCGTCTATATGGGCGATAATCCCCATATTGCGTATCTTTTCTAAAGGGAAAGTTCGTGACACACCCACTCCTCACCAACGATAATGTACGAAGGCTTTGTTAGCTTCAGCCATCCTATGAACGTCGCTGCGCTTCTTAACCGCTGCACCTTGATCTTGAATGGCATCAATCAACTCGGCAGCTAGCTTTTGCCCCATTGACTTATCATGACGTGCTCTAGCTGCATTAACTAACCATCTCATTGCAATCGAACGCCCTCTATCTTCTTCTACTTCTACAGGAACCTGATATGTAGCCCCACCGACACGCCGCGGCTTAACCATAACAGCTGGTGTGACACTCCTAAGCGCTTGCTCTAAAACCTCCACAGGGCTACTATTTGCTCGTTCACTGGCAAGCGACAGAGCATCATAAACAATGCGCTCCGCAGTGGCTTTCTGCCCACGCAACATGAGTTTATTAACGAATTTAGACACAATAACACTTCCGTACTTGGCGTCAGGGAAAATTTCTCTTTTTACTACCTTACTACTTTTTCTCGGCATATGACACCTTATTCACCCTTAGCCCGCTTAGTACCATATCTGCTACGACTCTGTTTCCGATCAGCCACCCCTTCAGTATCCAAGGTACCACGAATAATGTGGTAGCCGATTCCAGGAACATCCTTGACTCTACCACCACGGATCAAGACCACCGAATGTTCTTGTAAATTGTGCCCTTCACCAGGAATATAGGCGGTCACTTCCATTCCATTAGTTAGCCTCACATAAGCAACTTTACGTAGCGCCGAATTTGGTTTCTTAGGAGTAACAGCCTTAACCTGAATGCAGACTCCTCGCTTCTGAGGTGAACCTTGAGTCCATCTAGTCCTGCCTTTTATAGCATTATAGCTGAAATGCAACGCTGGAACTCTGGTTCGTTTACCAGGTTTCCTGCGTCCCTTGCGGACAAGCTGATTAACAGTTGGCATTTCTATGACCTTCCTATGTTCTACACTACTTAACTTGTTCTAATTATAGCATGAGTTCAACTGGGCAGCCTTTGTTAACTACTTAACTTACTCCTCAAGTATAGCACAACAAACGTACGATTTTAGCAAACAAGACTAAGTATGTCAACTTATGTAACTAAATACTTTGAAGTTTAACATGCCGAGAGGCTATAATGCCCGAAACAAAATCAACAAGATGCACGAATTCAACGCCATTCTTACGCGAGTTTCAAAACCTGCCCGATATACTGGAGGCGAGTGGAATAGCATAGTCAAGAATTGGAAGACCACGCCGATTAGAATTGCCTTATGCTATCCCGAAATTTATGAAATTGGCATGTCCAACCTGGCAATAACTATCCTGTATGACATACTCAATGAACAACCAGATGTTTTGGCGGAGAGGGTTTTTGCTCCATGGGCAGATATGGAAGTAATGTTACGAGAAGGCCACATTCCTCTTTTCAGTTTAGAATCAAAACATAGGCTAAGCGAATTTGACGTTATCGGCTTCTCACTAGGCTATGAGCTTACTTACACTAACGTACTGAACATCTTAGACTTAGCCAAAATTCCGCTATTCAATTATCACAGGGATAACTCCCATCCCCTGATAATAGCTGGTGGTAGCTGTGCTCTTAATCCTGAGCCCATGGCTGATTTCATTGATTTGTTTGTCATCGGTGAAGGTGAGGAAATAATTGTCGAGCTGCTAAATGTCTTCCGAGGATATAGAGAGGACAAAGAAGAAATGCTGCGACAAGCTGCCAAATTGCCAGGTGTCTACGTGCCTCGTTTTTATCAAATATATTACAACAAGGACGGCATTGTAAGTAGCATTATCCCTATGCTGCCTGAAGCTAAGCCAAAAATCGAGCGCAGATTAGTAGCTAAATTACCCCCTCCGGTTAGAAAGCCGGTGCTTCCCTACATTGAGGTAATACATGAGCATGGAGTTATAGAGATTCAGCGAGGTTGTACTGGCGGTTGTCGATTTTGCCAAGCCGGGATGATCTACCGTCCTGTCCGAAAACGCCCACAACAACAAATAGAGGAAACTGTAGCCGAATTGTCAAAATATTGCGGATATAATGAAATATCTCTGCTCTCTTTAGACACCGGAAGCTATATTAACATTGAAGCCCTCGTTAATAAATTAGCGAATCAGTATTATGCGGAGCACCTTAGTTTATCTCTACCCAGCTTACGCCTGGATTCGGTCACACCAGAGTTAACTGAATTACTAATAAGGCCACAACACAAAATAACCTTGACCTTTGCTCCCGAAGCAGGAAGTGAAAGATTACGCCGTGTAATCAACAAGAATATTCCTGAACAGGTTATGTTAGAAACATTAGCCGCCCTAAATAAAGATTGGATAAATCTAAAGTTATACTTCATGATCGGATTGCCCGGCGAGACCCTTGATGATATAAAAAGCATTGTTGAGCTCATTGCCAAAATAGGTCGTCTATGCCAAAAAAGCAAACTGCGTATCGGTATATCTGTTCTGGTTCCCAAGCCTCATACTCCTTGCCAATGGATAGAACAGGAAACAGAAGAGAAATTATTGCCTAAATATGAAATATTGAAACGAGGATTAAACCAACTAGGGATAAGATTTCCTTGGCTCAACCTCAAAGCCAGCCAAATAGAAGCAGCTTTATCCATGGGTGACCGCCGCTTAAGCAAGGTTATCTATCGTGCCTGGCAACTAGGATGCAAATTTGATGCCTGGAGTGAATATTTCAATTACCAAAAATGGGTTAGCGCTTTTGAAGAGCATGGACTTGATATCTCGTTCTATGCTAATCGGAGACGAACAGTTGATGAAACATTACCCTGGGAGCATATTGATACCGGAGTAACCAGAAAGTTCCTTGAAACGGAATATCACAACCTTTGGCAAGCAAAGGAAACGCCAAATTGTAGCAACGGAAAATGTAATGCTTGTGGTTTACAACGATGGTCAATTGCTTGTCGTGAAAAATACAAGACAGGTATTACAAACCCGATCTTGTTAACAGACTGAACTGACCATGCATAGAACACTACAAGGTAGCGATGGAAACTACTTCATCATCGTCACTCAGCACCATCAGACGTACACCCCGACCATTCCTGCTTTGAACTGAGACTTGTTTCATGGGGATACGCACTATATTGCCACTAGCTGATAACATCACCAGATAGCCTTCATCTTTATTTACAAGCCTAGCTGCTACTATTTTGCCTATCTTGTCACTAGCTCTATGAGCTCTAAGCCCTTTGCCGCCCCTCTTATGAACAGAATAATGTTCCAGCAAAGTTAATTTGCCAAATCCTTTCTCGCTCACTGTAAGCAAATATGCATCAGGAGAGACAATATCCCCGCCGACAACCTGAGCACCATCCAAGCGAATACCTCGAACGCCGCCACTGGTCCTAGAAGCACCCCTTAAGCTGTCCACCTTGAACCTGGTAGCCTGCCCGTTCTCGCTTACTAGAATGACATCATCTGCGTTAGTAGCTATTCCCGCTGATATGAGCTCATCTCGATTATCAAGTCTCATACCTATAATGCCTTTCTTTCTAACCTTAGCAAACTTCTGTAAGTAAGTTTTCTTAGTCATGCCAGCTTTGGTAGTCACCACCAGGAACTTATCTGATGCAAAATCCGCTGTAGCTACCATTGTGGTTACCTTGTCCTTTAAGTCAATAAGCAATAGGCTGACTATCGCAGTCCCCTTGGTACCCCGAGACAAACCTTCAGGGATTTCATAGCACTTGAGCGAATAGACTTTTCCAGAAGTAGTAAAGAAAAACAAGTTATCATGAGTATCAGCTACCAAGATGTGCTTGATAGAGTCAGCTTCACGAGTTGCCATCCCCATGACTCCTTTTCCACCACGATGCTGCAGCCGATATATGTTAACCGGAACCCTCTTAACAAATCCTTGATTAGTCAAGATAATCACCACTTTTTGGTGAGGAATAAGCTCTTCTTTACGGAATTCAACTGCTTCCTCCTCGCTAATCATAGTCCGCCGGCGATCACCATATCTCGATTTCAATTCAGCAACGTCCTGCTGAATAAGGAATGATACCTTCTTGGGATTAGCCAATAGATCTTCTAAGTAGGAAATATTGCTTATTATGTTCCTGTATTCCTCATCCACCTTCTCTCGCTCCAGGTGAGCCAACCGGCGAAGTGGCATGTCAAGAATAGCTTGTGCCTGAATCTGCGATAAGTTGAAAACTGATGCTAGCTTGATACGGGCAGCCTCAACCGTCTCACACTCCCGAATTGTGTTGACTACTTGCTCAAGATTATCCAAGGCGATTTTAAGTCCCTCAAGTATATGTGCCCTCTCCCTGGCTTTTTGAAGTTCAAACTGAGAACGCCTGGTGATAATCTCCCGACGAAAATCAATGTAACAAATCAGAGCCTCTTTAAGATTAATAAGCTTAGGTTGCCCATTAACCAAAGCTACCATATTAATGAAAAAGGCAGTCTGCATTGCAGTGTTCAGGTAAAGATTATTAATCACTTGCTGGATAGGCGCCTCTCTCTTAACTTCAATAACAATCCGCATACCTTCTCTATCGGATTCATCCCGTACTTCGCTAATACCATCAATCTTCCTTTGCCTAACCAGCTCAGCTATCTTCTCCACTAAAGCTGATTTATTCACCTGATAAGGAAGCTCAGTGATAATTATCTGCCCTCTACCTCCCTTGGTGGTCACCTCGTTAACTTTAGCCCGAACCACAACTTTTCCCTGCCCAGTGGTACAGGCATTCCTTATTCCCTCAACGCCTAAAATAACCCCACCGGTAGGGAAGTCAGGCCCCTTAATAAACTCCAGAAGTTCCTCCACAACAGCATCAGGGTTGTCAATCAAATAAGTGATGGCATCACATACTTCAGCAAGATTATGTGACGGTATATTAGTTGCTATGCCCACAGCTATACCGGAAGAACCATTAACCAACAGATTGGGTAATCTTGCTGGCAAGACGGAAGGTTCTTTGAGCGAAGCATCAAAATTAGGAACGAAGTCAACAGTATCTTTGTCAATATCAACCAGCATCTCCTGTGCAATCTCAGTGAGCCTAGCCTCCGTGTATCGCATCGCTGCTGGTGGGTCATTATCGATACTGCCAAAATTACCTTGTCCATCAATTAAAACGTATCTCAAGGAAAAATCCTGTGCCATCCGCACCATACTTTCATAAACGGGAGCATCACCATGAGGGTGATATTTACCCAAAACCTCCCCGACAATTCGAGCACTTTTCTTATGTGGACTATTATGGCCTAGCCCTAACTCATTCACGGCGTAGAGAATACGTCGTTGCACTGGCTTCAAGCCATCCCGTACATCAGGCAATGCTCGCGACACAATAACGCTCATAGCGTAGTCAAGATAAGAGCTCTTCATCTCCTCTTCGATATTAATAGGCTTTACTGTCCCTACTGCCATTGCGTCTTACTCTCCTTTGTTCTTCACTCGATATCCTCGACCACCGAGAAACCATCTGGCAAGATTTCTTCAGAGGAATCCTCGATATCCTCGCCAAAATGCTCGACTTCTTCCACTGTCCCTTGTTCCTTGTCAGCAACATTTCGTCTCAGCAATCTTCCTGTAGCATAAGAATGGGAAGACTTTGCGCTTTCACCTGGGAAAGAAGGAATACCACTCTGCTCAGGATGCTGATATACCTCTTTAATTATCACCTGCATTTTGTTTGCTTCCATACCAAAAATAGCAGCCACATACTTATTGCCACCTTTTATCAGCTTCATGAGGCGTGAGTTATGTTTAGGTTCTACCTCGCCGAGATGCACTCCAGCACCGCTCTTAACTACCAAGCGTTGTCCTTCTACATCCAACTGTACCTGGTCACCCTGAGCTACTATAACTAATACCTCGCTTGAGGCTAAATTATGAAGGTTTACTATTCCAGACTTGGTTGATTCAGTAACAAAAAGCTCAGGGATAATTTTGCTGAGTCTATTATCAAAACTTACGTTAGATTTTGGTAGACTATCCAAACGAGCAATATTTTTCTTAGCAATAGGATTATCCGGTGCAAGTTCCAATGTCTTAAGATAAGCTTCCTTTGCCTGAGCAAATTCTCCCAATTTTGTCAAAGCTCTGCCAAGACGATTATAAGCTTTAATATCGTCAGGAAATCTTTCAAGTATATTCCTGTTTAATTTGACAGCTTCTTCCCAGCGTCCTTGGACAGCCAAGTTTATCGCTTCACTACTTAATCGCTGCCTTTGTAAAGCTTCCTCTTCCCCCAACTGATAAGGCACCTTTAATCACCTCATACAACAATATTAATACAAGCAGCTTTCCATAGCAAATGCACTCATTTACTCTGCAAACTCACGGTAAATAGCCGAGAATAAATAGGCCCGTCAGGTGTTAGCTGACTCTTCATCAAATTAATAGAATTTACAGTAATATGGCCTTTGCTCTCAAATTTGGTAGAGGTCACTAAGTGCCCAAGTTCCTTTCTATCACTCGATGAGGCACCATCCCTGACCCGTGCCAGTGTCAAGTGTGGTACAAATGATTGATTCTCTCCAGCAAAGCCTAAACGAACAAGTTTGGAATCCACCCTCCGCTGTAACTCTGAAAGCTTGTCTGTCTCGCCGCTGATACCCACCCAGATAACACGTGGCTGCTCCATTCTTGGGAAGGCTCCTAAACCCGAAATCTCCAATCGAAACGGAGAGACTCCGCGAATAGCTTCCCTCATAGCTTCAGTTATCTCGGTTATCTGATTGACAGCGACGTTACCCAAGAACTTTAAGGTCAAATGAATATTCTCAAAGTCCACCCACTTAACGAACGGATGCCTGGCATCCATCAATCTATCACCTAACTGCGCTAGGTCAGACTTAATTTCACCAGGCAACTCGATAGCGATAAAAGAACGAATCCTCTCGTGCTCAGATGTCAAGCTTCTCCCTTTTTAGCATAGGCTAATTCAGCCACGACTGCACTTGTAGTCTTAATTTTAGCTCCAACCATAAAGTTTTTGAAAATATTCCGTTTCCCATATAGACATTATGAGTCATCTTTATTTACAATAGTTAGATTAACAATATTTAGCACTCGTAAGCAAATGCCAAATCGCACCAAAGTAGTCTCTCAAGATAGCACACATAGCAATCCGTTCGATCTATCTATGCCTGAGCTTGAAGAGATGTCAAGAAAGCTACGACGCCATATAATCACAATGATCGCTACAGCAGGCAGCGGACATCCTGGAGGCTCTTTATCAGCCGTCGATATCATCGCAGCACTCTACTTCAAAATTATGCACCATGACCCGCATAATCCTGGATGGCAAGACCGGGACCGTTTTATATTAAGCAAAGGACATGGCGCTCCAGCTTTATATGCTGTCCTGGCTGAAAGTGAATACTTTCCGGTAGAGGAATTGACCACATTGAGAAAACTGGACAGCCGCCTCCAAGGGCATGCCGACAGAAACTTTACCCCTGGAGTGGAAATGTCAGCAGGCTCGTTAGGTCATGGTTTATCCTTTGGCATCGGTATCGCGTTAGCTGCCAGGCTTGATGAGCGCGACTATCAAACTTATGTTCTCCTTAGCGATGGTGAATGTGAAGAAGGACAAATTTGGGAGGCAGCTTTATCAGCCGCCCACTTCAAATTAGACAACTTGACTGTCGCTATTGACCGTAATCGACAGCAACTCAGCGGCTGGACTCGAAATATCATGGGCATCGAGCCGCTAAATGAAAAATGGCAAGCTTTCGGTTGGCATACCATCGAAACAGATGGCCATAGGTTTAACCAAATTCTAGCTGCTTTCAAGAAGGCCAAGACAATCAAAGGCAGACCAAGCATTATCATCGCAAACACCATTAAAGGGAAGGGAGTCAGCTTCATGGAAAACAACATTGAATTTCACGGAAAGGCACCTACCCTGGAAGAAGCAAAAAGAGCGTTAAAGGAGCTGGAATAAGCATGACTGCGGAAGCATCCACTCGCGAGGCTTATGGCAGAACCCTGATCGAACTGGGCAAACAAAACAAAGACATTGTTGTTTTAGATGCCGATCTATCGCTGTCCACAATGACTTACCTGTTTGCACAAGAATTCCCAGAGCACTTCTTCGACTGTGGTTTAGAGGAACAAAACATGATAGGCATAGCTGCTGGTTTGGCTGCTTCAGGAAAAATCGTTTTTGCCAGCTCTTTCGCTGTTTTCGCTTCATGCCGCTGTTTTGACCAGGTCAGGTTGTGTGTTTCCCAACCAAAGTTAAATGTTAAGATCGTGGCTACCCACGGTGGCATTAGCGTTGGTGAAGATGGCGCTTCTCACCACGCCATCGAGGATTTATCGTTATATTGCGCACTTCCCAGTTTTACTGTTATTGTCCCCGCTGATGCCGTAGAAACCACCAAGGCAGTAAAAGCGGCTGCAGCTACCTACGGACCTTTTTACATCAGATTAAGCCGTCCCAAGACACCGCTAATCTACCATGAAGACCTCCATTTCATAGTGGGTAAGTCGGTAACATTGAGACGGGGCAAAGACGTTACCATTATAGCCATGGGCATTATGGTAGCTAAAGCTTTACAAGCAGCACAGAAACTGGCAACCCAGGGAATAGATAGCCGTGTAATCGATATGCACACTCTCAACCCTTTGGATGAGAAAGCTATAATTAAAGCAGCTTCAGAGACAGGCGCCATTGTCGTTGCTGAGGAGCATCTAGCACACGGTGGCCTGGGCAGCCGTGTTGCTCAAATAGTAGCTAAACAAAAGCCAGTGCCTATGGCCTTCGTTAACCTTGAAGACCATTATGCTTCGTCGGGCAAAGGCGAGGAGTTACTTCGAAGATTCGGACTGACCGCGGAAGGTATCGAGGAAGCAGCAAAGCAAGTTGTTCAAAAGAAGTGAAGTTTCCTTCCTGGAGATGCCTGGCTAAGAAAGATATTGACTGATAGCATGAAACCGCTAGCCCTCCAGGACAATCCTGGCATCCACTGACACCGCCTTATCTCTATAAGCGAATATAGGATTAAGATCGAGCTCCTTAATTTCAGGAGTTCGCTCTACAAACTGTGAAACCCTCACTATTATATCTTGCAGGGCATCGATGTTAGCTGGCTCTTGCCCCCTATAACCCTCCAGCAAAGGGTAGCCCTTTATTTCCCTGATCATCTCAGCAGCATCCCTTTTGGTAACCGGGACTATCCTGAAAGAAACATCCTTCAGCAACTCTACCAGAATACCGCCGAGGCCAAACATGAGTACCGGTCCAAATTGAGGGTCCTTGTTCATGCCGACAATTACCTGAATGCCCGGAGGAGCCATTTTCTGAACCGTCAACCCGTGAATAATAGCGCTGGGATATCTCTGCTTTATGGATAACATGATTTCACTATACGCCTTGCCCGCCTGAGTGGCATTAGCAATACCCAATTTAACTCCGCCCGAGTCACTCTTATGAACAATATCAGGCGAGGTAATTTTAAGCACCACCGGGAAGCCCATCTCTTTACTCACAGAGATAGTTTCTCGCTTAGTTCTAACCAGCCTTGTTTCAACAACTGGTATGCCTGCTCGCTCAAGCAATTTCTTAGATTCAAATTCCGTTAACACTGTCCTTTTCTCCGTCTTCGCTTTATCCAGAATTGTAGTTCCTGTTGTCATGTCTTTCTATTTCCTCCCGCGGTTCAGCTATCCGTGTATTATAGCCGAATATAAAACGCCTGTATATCACCACACACCTGGCCATTCAAAGCCATTGAACGCTTCACAGAGTATCATGAGTACAGGCAAGGATTAGCCAGGACTATTTTTAACTTGCTAAATTCCCAATCGATAGAGCGCGCAAACGAAGGTTAGTATTCCCAATTGGAGTAAGTCCCTGGATAACTCAGTGCCGAGGGAGGGACTCGAACCCACACTCCCTTGCGGGAAACGGATTTTAAGTCCGCCGCGTCTACCATTCCGCCACCTCGGCGAAAGTCAAAAAGGCGGCGAGCGGATTTGAACCGCTGTATCGGGGTTTTGCAGACCCCTGCCTTACCTCTTGGCTACGCCGCCATAAATCTACCTAGTGAAATAAGAACTTCGCTAAAAAACTTCATGGAGCGGAAGACGAGATTCGAACTCGCGACCTCCTCCTTGGCAAGGAGGCGTTC
>CAZYNG010000020.1:0-10835 GCA_964648615.1 uncultured Dehalococcoidales bacterium
GGCATCGTTATCTTCAGGCTTGCCTACAGTTATCCGCAGATAATCTTTCAAGCGTGGTGTATCAAAATAGCGAATAAAGATGCCTCGCTGCCGCAATTGACGCCAAATTTCCTCAGCATCTCGCTGGAGCACTGCACAAAGGATAAAGTTAGCTTTCGATGGATAGGGCTTTAGCCATCCCAGCTCTTTTAGTTTAGTAAACAGCCTCTCCCGCTCAGTGGTTATCTTTTGAACATTGCCACGAAGGTAGTCTATATCGCTTAGAGAGGCCAATACTGCCACCTCGGCGGCAATGTTAACATTATAGGGCTGCTTGATTTTCATCATGTAGTCAGCAATTTCCACGGGGAAGACCCCATAACCTATCCGAAATCCAGCTAACCCCGCCCATTTGCTGAAGGTGCGCAGGACTATTAAGTTACGGTGAGCAGGCACCAAGCTAGCCGCAGTTACCCCGTGGAACTCAAAGTAAGCCTCGTCAATGACCACGAGCCTCCCAGTATCAACGAGCTCCATTAGCTCCTGCTCCTCAATGACGTTCCCGGTGGGATTATTAGGAGAAGCGATAAAAATGACCTTCGTTCTCCCATCCAGCGCTCCTTTTATGCCCGTTATGTCCAGAGCAAAATCCTCATCCTTTCTAGGCACATCAATTATCATGCCGCCACAAATCTCTGCGCTGAAGGGATACATACCAAACGTCGGTGAGCAGTTAACAATTTTGTCACCCGGCTCAAGAACGAGCCTCAAGACGAGATCAATGAGCTCATCGCTGCCACTGCCACAAACGATGTGCTGGCGAGTTATGCCGGTATATTCCGCCAGTGCTTCCTTCAGTTTCCTTTGCTCCGGGTCGGGGTAGATATGATAATGCGAATAGTCAGCCAGGGACTGATAAACTCTCGGAGAGCAACCATAGGGATTCTCATTGCCATCGAGCTTTACCACCTTCCCTCGAACCCGCTGCTCCAGAATCTCCACAGGCTCTATTGGAGTGTAGCTCTTCATTGCTACCAGTTCAGGTCTCACCAGCTTCTTTATGTCCATCTACTTCCCATGATTGCTTCGCTTTACTCGCAATGACACTGCCTGGGCGTGAGCATTAAACCCTTCAGCCTCAGCTATGGTTATCGCTGGTTGAGAAAGTTCCCTGGCGGTGGAATCATCCAGCGAAATGATATTGGTGACTTTGAGGAAATCCTCAACACCAAGGGGCGAACTGAAACGAGCACTTCCCCCGGTAGGCAATACATGGCTGGGACCAGCAACATAATCGCCAAAAACTACTGATGAATTATCACCAACGAAAATGGCGCCGGCATTGTAGATTCTGGGAATCAAAGAAGAAGCGTCGGAGACCATAAGGGAAAGATGCTCAGGAGCATAAAGGTTGACCAATTCAACAGCCTGATCAATATCATCCACAAGGACAATCATCCCACTATCAAGGACTTCAGCGACAATAAAAGACCGCTTCAGCTTATCCAATCTGAGGGAAATTTCTTCATCAACCTTGTCAGCCAGCTCCGGGAATGTGGTAATCAAAAACACTTTTGCCAACGGGTCATGCTCAGCCTGAGCGAGAAGCTCAGCAGCACATAGAGATGCATCGGCAGTATCATCAGCCACAATCACAATCTCGCTTGGTCCCTGAAGGCCATCAACGCCTACCTCGCCATAAACCACCATCTTAGCCAGCATCACAAAAATGTTGCCCGGACCACAGATTTTATCCACCCTGGGCACTGACTCCGTGCCAAACGCTAGAGCAGCGATAGCTTGAGCACCACCAATCTTGAAAATCCGATTTACCTGAGCGATGTTAGCCGCTACCAACGTAGCAGCAGGAATAGCTCCATTAGGTCGGGGAGGCGAGGCCATAATGATCTGCCCAACACCAGCCACCTTAGCAGGAATGGCAGTCATCAACACCGTGGAGGGATAATAGGCAGTTCCGCCAGGAATATAGATCCCCACCTTATTCAGTGGCCGAACTTGTCTTCCCAAACATGGATCAATGGATATAACGCCAGTTTTTGGTAAGCAAGCAAGGTGGAATTCTCTTATCCTCTCAGCAGCTAACTCGAGGGCTGAGATTAACTTCTTGTCCGCGGTATCATAAGCTGCCGAAATCTCCTGCTGGCTCACCTCCAGAGAATCAAGTTGAGCATCCTCTAATTCCTTAGCGTAGCGAAAAAGCGCTTTATCACCCTTACTTCGTACCTTGCCTATGATATCCGCCACTACCTTTTGCTGCTCCAGCGCTATATCCAGGGATTGCAGTGGGTCTTTTCTATCAAGCACTTGCTTTGCCAGGTCAAAACCTTTGACTCTTTTCACACTAATCCTCCTCGCATCATCTGAATGAGGAAATCTATCTCTTCCTTCTTATCAGGTGAAACAATACTTTCCTTGTTGCCAATGAGGCAAGCAGTGGATTCGCAAAGGGTATCAATAATTTTGAGATTATGCTCCGCCATGGTTCTTCCAGTCTGCGTGTTATCAATAAGCAAATCGGCATCTTCAGGCAGAAAAGCCTCGCTTGTCCCCCAGGTTAGTATTAGTTTGTATGGACTAACGTGGTGGTCACAAAGATACTTATCGCTGATATTGACATACTCCGAGGCTACCCTCAGCGTGGATAATTTGCCCTTCTGCAGCAACTGCTTAACCTCTTCTATGGTTGATACTGGCATTTCCTGACTCGTCGCAGCTACGACTTTAACTTTGCCGAAGCCAAGATCCAATAATTCCACTACAGGGCTGGAGGGAAAACGGTACACATGATCAAGCAGCCAGTCCCTGCCGGTTATCGCAAGGTCGAAATTGCCGTTGGCTACCTGGAGTGGCATATCCTGAGGCCTGATTACCTTAATATCAAGCCAGTCTAGGTCAACCGGAGGATGATAATCCAGCGCCTCCACAGAATAATGGCTTAAATTGAGTCCAACCCGCTTCAAAAGCCGTGCCGTGGGTGGTAGCTGATGCCCATCAGGCAAAGCTAGCCTGACTTTCTTCAGCTCGGGGCGGGGAAGTGACTCAATAGAACCTTCCTTTCTGCCTAATTCCTCAAATGATAAAGAAAACTCCTTATTGTCAAGCTTGGAAGCAAAGCAATTCAATACTTTGCCCAAGTCCTTACTATTCAAATTTTTCTGGTTCGCAATTATCATAGCTTTAGTGGGGAGCAATTTCATGAGAGGAAGCAAACCTTTCCTTTCCAACTCTCTCCTGTTTCTGGCTCCCAATATCGCGATTTCAGCGTCCTCCGGGGGATAGACCTCAGCATCTCCCCAAACCGGGAAAATCCGAAACCTTCTCATCCGCACACTTAAGGCAAAAGCTTCGGCCAAATTAGGGTATTCACTTACTATACGCCAGTTACGTTGCCTGGCTAGAAATTCATCGAGGTTGGATATTCCTGACTTGTAACTGACTGCGGCGTATACATATCCGCCACCATAATTCAGAGCGGATATCTTCGCCACTGCGCTGGCCTTATACCGCACAAGAAGTTCTTCAATCCAATCCAGTCCACATATCCCCAGGTCATAGTTGCCTATCGCCACCTGAATAGGAATATCCTTTTCCCGAAATATCTTGGCAGCGAGGTAAGGGAGGTTTCTTGACTGAAGCCGATATTGCCTTGTTCGTTCCGTATACCCTTTAAAGCCTAAATCGCCATCAGCAAGTAAATTCGCCGTGGCTGGAAGCAATCTCCCTTTGGGCAAAGCAAGTTTAATATAGTTTGACTGGTTTGCCATAGAAATCTAATCTACACCACCTAACATACCAGCAACCTGAGTCAAAGAGCTGACTTCCCGTTTCTCTCCGGTCTTGCGGTCAATAATGACAAAAGAGCCTTCACCAGGAACAGAAACAACCCATCGGTAATCCACCGCTCTCCCTCCGGCCAAGTCAAGCTCAACTATGTGCCCCGTGTTACGAAGTGATTGAGCCAAGCTAAAACATGCCTCCATCACTCCTGGGGTTCTTTCACCTGCTTTAACTAACACCCCAGACTCGCTACGCTCATCTTCCTTCAAGGAGAGCATCTTTATCACCGGCTCAACATAAATGGCAAATCCACAAGCTGGCATGTTCTTGCTGCCCATGAGCGATAGGAGCTCATCATACCTCCCACCACCACCAATTTTTTCGCCCCGGTAGAACAATTGAAGGCAAACTCCAGTGTAATACTCAAAGCCATGTATGGCAGCAATATCAATCCAATAATCACATTTCAAGTCATCCAGCAACCTGACAACGTCGGTGAAATCACTAAGATTGGATTTTAGCTCCGCCGAAGCTTGTGATGCTGGAAGTTCAACTTTCTTGAGGAAGTCGCTTAATTTCCCTTTAAAGTTCACCACAGAGGCAAGAAACCTATCCAGCTCAAGGTTATTTGATTTTACCTTCCTCCATGCCTGCCAGTCACCATCCAAAATACGACCGAGCATCTCAGCTTCGTCTCTGGGGCTAAGTCCAAGTTCCTTAACCAGCGCCTTTGCCAAACCAGCGTGGGACAGCCGCAACTCTACCTCGCCAATGCCGAGATTATGTAATAGCTCACGGGCTAACAATATCAGCTCTACATCTGCCATTGGACTAGCACCACCCAAGAACTCGACACCACACTGCCACCGCTCCCTGTTTTCCTTCCCCGTCTGCTCGAAAGCAAAGATGTCAGTGACATAGAAAAGCCTGGCATTCTGCTGCTGGCTTAGATTTTCGATATAAAGTCTGGCTATAGGTATAGTGCCATCCGGTCTGAGCACCACCCTTTCTCCACTCCACCCATTCCAATCAAGAAAGGAATATGCCCTGCCCAATCTGCTGGGAGTGAGTGTTCCTGTAGCAGTAAATAGGTGGAGATATTCCAAGCTTGGAGTTCTTACTTCTCGGTACCCCCACTTGACACAGCAATTGCGGAAGGTATCCTCAATATAGCGGAATCGTCGCATATCATCGGGGAGTAAATCCCTCATGCCTTTACAGCGCTGGCTTTCCATCCCAAAAACCTATATTACCCAGTTTGCCTCATTCTATACTACCCCCTCATCTTGCTTCAATGAGGAAGCATCTCCAGGACTTGCTTTAATTCCTCAGGCAAAGGAGCGCTAAATTCAAGGTATTGATTGGTTGACGGCGAACAGAAACCAAGCCGCTGAGCATGAATGAATTGCCGACCAAGATAAGCTAATTTCACACCGTAAACGGGGTCACCAACCACAGGATAACCAATAGTGGCAAGGTGCACCCTTATTTGGTGTGTCCGCCCCGTTTTGGGCATCACCTCGAGTAGAGTATAATCACCAAAATATCGGTTAACCTGGTAATGTGTTATTGCCTCCCTCCCTCCTTCCACTATCGCCATCCGCTTGCGATTTCTCGGGTCTCGCCCAATAGGCAACTCGATTGTCCCCCGACCAGGAAATACCCTCCCGTTAACCAGAACGAGGTAACTCTTGGTTACTGTTTTACCTTTGAACTGGTTAATCAGAGAAACTCGAGCGGATTCATTTTTAGCAACAACGATGAGCCCTGAAGTATCTTTATCCAGCCTGTGGACTATACCTGGTCGCACCAAGCCACCACTCCCTTCCAAACCAGGACAATGCGCCAGAATAGCATTGACTAAAGTATGGTCGGGATGCCATGGAGCTGGATGAATGGTTAAGCCAGCAGGTTTATCCACCACAATAATCTCGTTATCTTCATAAATTATATTCAGAGGAATTGATTCAGCTTTCGGGAGAGTAGGCAAGGGAGGAAATTCAATGGTTATTCTGTCTTCTCCAGCCAATTTCCGACTCGCCTTAGCCTGCCGTTGATTAACCAGAATATAGCCTTGCTCAATTAATTTCTGTAAGTAAGCTCGAGAAAATTGAGGGAATGTCTTAGTCAAATAACTATCGAGGCGAATGCCCGATGTGGAAACAGTGAGACGAAGCATTCTAGCCTTTGGGAGTACGTCCATGGTGATATACCTTGGCAAATAATTCCATACGATAAAGGGAATAAATGAACAAAAGGATGCCAGCCACTATAGCAGCATCCGCGAAATTAAATGCTGGCCAGTGGAAATTGTTCCAGAGCCGAAGGTCAATGAAATCAACAACATAGCCGAAACGAAAGCGATCTATTAAATTACCGGTGGCGCCACCAAAAAGCAAACCAAGCGATACATTGCTTAGAGCGGTGGGCAATAAGTAATGCCGCACTAACAAAATAATAATTAACACCGCTATAGTAGTAGCGATAAGAAAAGAAACTTGTCCCGGCAGCAAGCCAAAAATGGAGCCAGTGTTCTCACGATATACTAGATTCAGGAAACTTTCTCCAGAGGGTGGCAATAAGGCTGAATTACTCCTCACCCATAGCTTAGTCAGTTGGTCGAGGGCAATTATTGAAGCGGCAGCAACCAAAAACAGCTTAAGTTGCCCTTTATCTTGCATCCCTTGTCTGGCGCGCTTTGCAGCTCAAGCACAAGCTTGCTTGAGGCAACGCTTCAAGACGGGCTGGCTCTATGGGCTTGCCACAAGAGTCACACAATCCATAAGTCCCTGCGTCATACTTCTCCAAGACATGGTCTATTTCAGCAAGAGATTTCTTCAACATCTTCTCCAAATCCAGCCTCTTTTCTAACTCCAAGACCTGGCTTGCCTCCTCCCCTCTTTTGCCAAACGGACCACCAGCCCTTCTTTCCGATGCTTCTTGGGAACTCTGCATCTGTTCGAGTTCTTGTAACAATCGCTTTCTTTCAGCTTTCAACCGCTTCAAAAGTTCACTAAATTCAGCCACTTTGCCCACCTCAATGTAAGTTGAACTAGATTCTGGTAAAAACGTTTCTTATGTTACGGTGTAAAGCACCGCCAATTTGTTCCACTGCGTCATACCTGATTTTATTGAGTTTTTTCTGCTTTTCCTCAAATTCAATTTTGGAATAAAGCTTCTCAGGATGCAAGTATATATCGTCAACATTCCTCACTGCCCTGGGCACCTTGAATCCCGTAGGTGAATCTATCCAATCTTCAAGCCCTCCTCTTAGCAGGGAATCTAATATCGCCATGGTAAATTCCAATTTTATATCGTGATAAAGTGCCTCTTCGCCTATTCCACCGGTGTTTAATAAGAAGTAATTCATATGAGGAAGCCCCCTCATTATTTCATAAAATTTATTTGTGTGCTCCGCTCTATCACCAGCTATAAATGGATCATAGAAGAACTCACTCCTTATCTTCCCCGCCTGAGTTGGGTCACCAGCAGATGACTCCACTGATTGCCCCAAAATCATCAGGGCTGTCGCTTGCTCTAAAGTTAATTGCGCTATCGCTGGAATCAACGGCCCTCTGGTAATAAGAATCAGGTTATCCACCCTATCAACATCAATATAAGGGCTGGCATGCATAAAATCTTTCCTGCGTATAACCGCTCTCCCGTTTGATGTTCTTTCAAAATTGTAAAAATCGAAATCTTTATCTTCAGTCACATAAACGTTCTCACAAAGAGTTTCTGGTTTCAGCAGACCATAGAATATCTCCACCTGATTTCCAGGATTTACGCTCTCGGTTTTCACAAATACTCCCCCCGCTTCGAAACCATGGAAGGAACCATCAGGCATGATGGTTCCACCATCGTCCTGGATAAGCCAGGATTTTTCGCTGCCTTTCCTGGCCAAAATCTTGCATGTGGTGGTTGTTTTCCCATTTGCGGTCAAGGCAACAAGCAATGTCTTTACAGTTCTACAATCCCCATGTGCTGATTGAAGGTAATCCTCCCTACAGCCAGCATGCAGGAAAATTCCGCCACCAAAAGTTTTACGAGCCCAGTCTTCAGAAGCAAAAACACCCTTTTTATACTCACCGATATAATTGCTGTTCCGGACTATCTTGATAATCCTGCCATCGCTAAGCATAGCCAGCCTTATAGTGATATCTTTTTGAGGAAGTGGCTTTGATTTATTGGGTTCAAAAGCCCCATCAGTGAACATTACAATCTCATATGTTGGCTGCTCAACTTTGTCCTTCACGGGAACAAAAAGATTCCCGCCACCATAGGCAACATGGGCAAATCGTTCGGGAACAATCAACCTGACCGTAGTGTTACTATTTGTATTGCCCACAATTCTGTCAATGGAGATTAACCTTTCTTTGCTCAAAGCCTGCTCACATTGAGCTAGCAGTTGTAGCTCTTCTTCACCAAAGGAATGGTCAACGCTGTTCTCGGTAAACATCGCCGCCCTGGAACTGGGCTCACTTTCAGCAACAAAATTACCATAAATTGTCTTCTCTACCTCAGGTTCTTTTTCCACAAGCACCCTTAATTCTGCAGCAGAAGGATTATCTAGTAACCTGTTTCCCTCCATTGCCTTCTGTCTAATCCTATCAATAGTTAACGCAAATTGTTCTAACTCAATTTCTGACATTTCTCCCCCGAGAGGAATCCTAAATTCTAAACAAATTCAAAATCTAAATCCTCAATGTTTCGCATAGATATGAGCGCCTGGTATTTTAGTGTTTATACCTCGCGGAATTCACCTTCAACAGGACCTTCCTCTCCCCCAGGGCCTTGCTGACCACCGGGACCCTGTTGACCACCGGGAGGTTGCCCGCCAGGCTGTCCATAAACTGCACCACCAACCTTCTGCATAGCCTGCGACAGCTCTTGCGTGGCATTACGAACAGCATCCATATCCTTGCCTTGAAGTGCTGAACGAACCGCAGCTATTTTACCTTCTATTTCCTGTTTCAGCTCTTCAGGTATTTTGTCTCCATGGTCACGAAGCGTTTTCTCAGCAGTATAAGCAAGGTTATCAGCAGCGTTGCGAGCTTCGATTTCCTCCTTACGTTTAACATCCTCAGCAGCATGCGTCTCCGCTTCTCGCTTCATGCTGTCTACCTCTTCCTTGCTAAGCCCGCTGGAGGCGGTGATAGTGATTTTCTGTTCCTTCCCAGTGCCTTTATCCTGAGCACTGACATTAAGGATTCCGTTAGCATCAATATCGAAAGTAACTTCAACTTGAGGCATGCCTCTTGGCGCTGGCAGAATACCGTCGAGCATGAAACGGCCTAAAGTTCGATTATCTGCCGCCATAGGACGTTCTCCTTGAAGAACATGTATTTCCACGCTTGGTTGATTATCTGCAGCAGTGCTGAAAATCTGGCTCTTTGAGGTGGGAATGGTGGTATTACGGGGAATAAGCGTCGTAGCTACTCCTCCCAGAGTCTCTATGCCTAAAGTAAGCGGGGTAACATCGAGGAGGAGAATTTCTCCCACCTCACCTTTGAGCACTCCTGCCTGAATCGCAGCACCTAAAGCCACTGCCTCATCAGGATTGACTCCTTTCACCGGTTCCCGACTAAAAAACTGCCTTAAGGTATCCTGAACCTTAGGCATCCTCGTCTGCCCACCAACTAAAATTACATTGTTAACCTGGCCTGGTTGCAGACCGGCGTCAGCTACAGCTTGACGACAGGGACCAAGACTTCTCTCTATTAAGTCAGCCGATAGTTGCTCCAGCTTGGCTCGGCTAAGCGTCATGGCAAGATGCTTTGGACCAGAAGCATTAGCGGTAATGAATGGGAGATTTATCTCTGTTTGAACCACCGAGGATAGCTCCTTCTTAGCCTTTTCAGCAGCATCTTTTAACCGCTGTAATGCCATCTTGTCCTGACTTAAGTCAATACCCTGCTCTTTCTTAAATTCGTCACATATCCAATCCATAACTCTCTGGTCAATGTCATCCCCTCCAAGATGGGTATCACCGTTAGTTGACTTGACCTGGAAAGTGCCCTCCCCTATATCAAGGATGGAAATATCGAAAGTGCCTCCGCCAAGGTCATAAACGGCGATGGTTTCGTCCTTCTTCTTATCCATTCCATAAGCTAGCGATGATGCCGTGGGTTCATTAATAATGCGGAGAACATTAAGCCCAGCTATGGAGCCAGCATCTTTAGTCGCCTGTCTCTGACTATCATTAAAGTAAGCAGGCACAGTAACCACAGCATCAATGACCTTCTCCCCGAGATAAGCTTCAGCATCAGTCTTCAGTTTTTGCAATATCATCGCTGAAATTTCCTGCGGACTATACTCCTTATCCCCCATAACCACCCGGCAATCGTCATTGGGTGCTTTAGTGATTTTGTATGGTAAACGCTTTATATCATCTTGGACTAAAGGATCACTGAACTTACGCCCGATAAGACGCTTCACGCTGAAAATAGTGTTATCAGGGTTAACCACTGCCTGGCGCTTAGCTATTTCTCCCACCAAACGTTCCCCCGTTTTGCTCATTGCTACTACTGAAGGGACTAGATTTCCACCTTCAGCACTGGGGATAATTTTGGGCTCCCCTCCTTCCATAACCGCCACTACACTCAGCGTGGTTCCTAAATCAATCCCTACTGCTTTCGCCATCGTTTTCCTCCTCTGTTTCTTCTTTCCCCTTGCCCACCACTACCAAACTGGGGCGAATCACTCTATCTTTCAACCTATAACCTTTCTGAATTTCCTCTAATATCACCCCTTCCTCCCCTGCCCGACCCATCACTGCCTCATGTAAATGTGGGTCAAACCTTTCACCTTTAGCCTTGATTTCGGTTACTCCCGCCTTTTCCAGCGCTGCCTTAATACTATTATATATAATTTTAATGCCCTCAATCCAATTCATTTCAGGAGATTCAGAAGGTAATGAATCAAAAGCTCTTTCAAAATCATCTATAATAGGCAATAAACTCAGGATAAGCGTGCTATTACCAAAATTTAAAATCTCTTGCTTTTCCTGCTCGGCATGCTTTCTGTAGTTAGCAAGATCAGCTTGAGCTCTTTGCCAA
>CAZYNG010000021.1:0-1627 GCA_964648615.1 uncultured Dehalococcoidales bacterium
ATGGGTGTCATAACCGTCTTATTACCCAGCTACATGGTGAACTTAGGCATGACAGCTTTTCATGTCGCCATGGTTATGTTGGCAGTAACAGCAAGTTATGCCGCTTTCAGCTATCCCGCAGGACTCCTGTCGGATAAGGTAGGGCGTAAAATCCCCTCCCTTATGGGTCTGTCATTGCTCGTAATTGCCATAAATTTGATTCCCATGGCCACAAGTTTTGAACAATTGATAGGGCTGGGTATGTTGCAGGGGATAGGAATGGGGTGCATACTTCCCTCAGCATTGGCACTAGTCTCCGATAATACAGAGAAAGGCGAGAGAGGAACTGCAATGGGGATATTCCACGCGTTACTCACTCTGGGTGTGGCGGTCGGTGCTCCTGTCACAGGGGTGTTAGCCGGCAGAGTTGGAACCAGCCTTGCGATACATCTGAGCACACTAATGCCAGTTGCGGCTATAATTGCCGTCATGGCACTGGTTAAGGCAGGCTTACCGCAGAGAGAAGCTATCGGCGGAGGAAAAAATGATTGATACACCACCACCATTTATGGTCTCTTACGGCATCACCAGCAAATGTAATCTGAACTGCAAGCATTGCTATGCCCAGGCTACGGAAGAGGCCTCAAGCGATGAACTATCGACGGAGGAAGCCAGGAGGCTTATCGACGAGCTGGCGGATTGGGGGGCAAAATTTCTTGTCCTGGATGGTGGCGAGCCTCTATGCCGTCCCGATTTTCTGGAGATTGCTTCCTATGCCTCAAGCAGGGGTTTAACGACCGGCATCGGCAGCAATGGGACTCTCATCGATAAAGCCATAGCTGAGGAGATAAAAGGAGCTGGTGTTCAATCGGTGGCTATTTCCATAGACAGCGTTAGGGGTGAGGTTCACGATACCTTTCGTGGTAAGAAAGGGGCTTTCTATCAGGCAATGAATGGAGCAGCAGCCTGCAAAGAGGCAGGTCTGCCATTTCAATTTGGCATGGTTATTAGAAAGCAAGCACTATCCGAGGTTCCCGATATGCTAAAGCTAGCTGTGGAGAGCGGCGCCGATGCTGCTGAATTCTTCGACCTGGTAGAAGCAGGCAGGGCAAGAATAGAATGCCGCGGTGAGTCGCTGAGCCCTGAGGAGAGGAGACAAGTAATGGAGTGGCTGGCTCAAGCACAGATAGACTGTCCTATCGTTATAAGAGTGCCTGTCTGTCCTATGTATCCCCTGGTCCTGCAGGAAAGGGAGATTAAGCCAAGGCATTTTTCTCCAGAGCTTTTAGCTCGCATTCCCTATTATGGCAGGGGTTGTGCTGCCGGCATGCCTTTTGGCTATGTCAGGATTGCACCTAATGGTGAAGTTAACCCCTGCATGCTGCTGCAAATTGACCTGGGCAACATAAAGAAGAAAAGCATCCGGGAGATATGGAATGGATCGCTGGTATTAAAACAACTTCGCTCCAGGGAATTAAAGGGCGAATGTGGGCAGTGTGAGTACAAAAATACCTGTGCCGGATGCCGGGGCAGGGCTTATGAAGAGACAGGCGATATGCTTGCTTCCGACCCAGGGTGCTGGATTAAGTGAGAAAGGAGGATGAGATATGCAGCAGTTTGTACACCAAAAATCAAGGGCGCTGAGCCA
>CAZYNG010000021.1:1727-10809 GCA_964648615.1 uncultured Dehalococcoidales bacterium
AAGGAGGATGAGATATGCAGCAGTTTGTACACCAAAAATCAAGGGCGCTGAGCCAGGATGAAATGGAGCGTTTTGTTAAGGGACATTCCTATGGTAGATTGGGGCTTTGCCTTGAGAGCGAACCTTACGTTGTCCCTGTAGCCTATGGATACGAGCAGGGGAAGATTTACTTTCACTCAGCCAGAGAGGGTAAGAAGCTGGATTTAATCAGGAAAAATGACAGGGTTTGCTTTCAGGTTGATGAGTGGCAAGAGGGCTGGGCCAGCGTAATTTGCTACGGCAGAGCTAGCTTGACCGAAGATGTGAAGGAGAAGAAGAGGTGTTTTGAGATACTTACAGGTCAGAAGCTCAGCGAAGAACATTTTCAGAATGTGAAAGCCTGCATTGGAATCATACCGGTAGAAGAGATGACCGGAAGGTGCAGCGCTGATTTTAGCCTGGAATGCAAAGATTGAGCTGGGCAGCTCGTTACCAGCATTGATTGAGCAGCAAGCCGCCTATAGGCTATAATCGGTTAAGTAAATTGAACAGGAGGTCATTTTTTGGTCAAGAGCCATGGGTGTGGTGAGTTAAGGAAAAAACACGGCGGGGACAAAGTAGTTTTAGCTGGCTGGGTACATCGACGCCGTGACCATGGCGGCATGGTATTCATTGACTTGCGGGATAGCAGTGGCATAGTCCAGGTAGTTTTTAATCCACAAACGGTAAAGGAGGCATTTCACACAGCCAGTTCGTTGCGCAATGAATATGTAGTTCAAGTTGTCGGAGAGGTTAGTTTGCGTCCTGCAGGAACGGAGAATCCAAAACTGGCTACCGGAGAGGTTGAAATTGTGGCTGGTGAAGTGGTCGTTCTTAACCCATCGGAGGTACCTCCATTCTACGTAAATCAAGATGAGGAAGTGGATGAAAGTCTCTGCCTTGAAAACCGCTACCTGTATTTAAGGAGGCTTAGGGTAAGGGATAATATTGTGTTACGTCACAAGGTCATAAAGTTTATCCGTGATTCGCTGGATGCCAAAGGCTTTATTGAAATTGAGACACCGATATTGATCAAGAGCACGCCTGAAGGGGCGCGTGATTATCTTGTGCCCAGCCGCCTTAACCCTGGTAAATTTTATGCTCTTCCCCAATCACCGCAGCAGCTCAAGCAGATTCTCATGGTTGCCGGCTTCGAAAAATATTTTCAGATAGCTCGTTGCTTCCGGGATGAGGACTTGAGAGCTGACCGCCAACCGGAATTCACCCAGCTTGATTTGGAGATGAGCTTTGTTGACGAAGAGGATGTGCTGCAGCTTATGGAAGAGCTTCTCGCCTCGCTTGTGGAGGCAACTAAACCAGACATGGAGGTGTTAAAGCCTTTCCCGCGTCTTACCTATATGGAGGCAATGGAGAAGTATGGCACAGACAAGCCCGATGTGCGTTTTAACCTGGAACTCAGCGACATATCGGATATCGCTGCTGACACTGATTTCGATATTTTTCGTGCTGCTCTCAATCAAGGTGGAAAAGTGAAAGGGATATGCGTTCCTGCTTGTGCTCACTATACCCGTCATCAGCTTGATAACTTAATTCAGTTGAGTAAAGACTATGGAGCACAGGGTTTGCTAACTATGGCTGTTACCGCGGAAGGCTCTGGAACAAGCGGGGTTAAGTCGGTGGCTACAAAGTATTTGACTCAGGAGCAGACAGAGGCGGTCATTGCCAGATTTGATGCTAAATCTGGCGACCTGCTGTTGATTATCAGTGATAAATTGGAAGTGGTTAACAAGGCATTGGGGGAATTACGGTGTGAAATGGCGCGGCGACTGGACTTGTTGAACAATAATTTGCTAGCCTTTGCGTTTATAGTTGATTTCCCTTTGCTGGAGTGGAATGAAATGAGAAGCTGTTGGGAAACCATGCATCACCCCTTTACTGCTCCCCAGCAGAAGGATTTATCATTGCTTGATAGTGAACCCGGCAAAGTGCACGGGCGTCACTATGATGTAGTGTGCAACGGTTGTGAACTTGGCAGTGGCAGTATTAGAGTACACGAGCGTCAGGTTCAAGAAAAGATATTTAACCTGCTTGGTTACAGCGAAGCGGAGATGCAGGACCGATTTGAAGCCCTTTTGAGGGCGCTGGAGTATGGGGCTCCGCCTCATGGCGGTATTGCCATTGGTCTGGATCGTCTTGTAATGCTTCTTGCTCGGGAAAAAACTATCAGAGAAGTCATTGCGTTCCCCAAAAATCAAAATGCTGAGGACTTGATGTTTGGTGCTCCTTCAGAGACGGATAAAAAGCAACTTGACGAGCTGAACCTGAAGTTAAAAGGAAGCTAATTAGGGATGTGAAGCATGAAGGTAACTGCGGAGACATTAGAAGATAGCCAGGTAGCACTTAATATTGAAGCTGAAGCTGGTGAGCTTAACAAAGCCATGGATGAAGCTTATCGCCGGTTGGTTAACAAAGTTTCTGTACCCGGTTTTCGTAAAGGAAAAGCCCCCCGATTTATTCTGGAGCAGCATATCGGTAAAGGCGCATTGCTGGAGGAAGCGTTAGAGCAGTTGATACCCCAGCTTTATAAGGAAGCTATTGACTTACAAAAAATTGAGCCTATTGACCATCCGCAGGTGGAAATTATCCAGACTGAGCCTGTTGTGTTCAAAGCTGTTGTTCCTGTTAAGCCCACAGTTGAGCTCGGCGATTATCGTAATATCAAGTTACAACCTGAGCCTGTGGAGATTACTGACGAAGAAATCGATGCTGCTGTTGAATTAAAACGGCAAGAACAGGCAATTTTGACCCCTGTAGATCGTCCTGTTCAGTTTGGTGACATGGTCACTATGAATATCGAAGCCAATATCGAAGAAAAACCATTCTTGAATCATAAGGACATAGTCTATGAAGTAAACAAGGATTCTCAGGTGCCGCTCCCTGGATTTGCCGAGAAATTAAAGGGAGCAAAGAAAGGCAAGGGAAAAGACTTCACTCTTATCATGCCTCCGGATCACCGAGTTAAAGAGTTTGCTGGCAAGGAGTGTTTTTTCAAAGTAGCTGTCACTGAAGTAAAGGAGAAGCAACTACCTGAGCTAGATGATGAATTTTCTCAAACCTGTGGCTACGATAATTTAACCTCAATGAAGGAAGCACTGTATGTTGACTTGAAGGATAAGGCGAAGCAGTTAGGGAATCAAAGATTAAGCGAAACAGCAGTTGATGCCGTCGTTGAAATCAGTCAAGTGCATTACCCACCTATTTTGGAGAATAAGGAAATTGACAGGATTCTCGAAAGAGAGGCACATCGCCTTGGCTTCACCAAATTGAACGATTATTTGAATGCTACCAACCTTACCGAGGAGAAACTGAGGGATTCATTACGCCCGATGGTAAAAAAGCAAATCGCTCACCTCATCGTATTGGATGAAATAGCCAGGATAGAAAAGATTGAAATTGACGAGTCAGAGGTAGATAATCAAATTGATGAGATGGTGAAAAGCGAAGAAGGAGAGGGCGAGAAAATACGCCAGTTCCTGCAGTTACCTCATATGAAGGAATCTATGCGAGAAACTCTACGGAGGAATAAAACAGTAGACTGGCTGGTAAAGATAGCTACCAGTGGTAATCAAATTGAAGCCGAGGCAGAGCAGTGATCGGATACCGTTCATTTTTATTTGTTTTGGTTGGATTTATCCTTGCCTTCCAATGTGTGGTTATGGAGTTTGTTCCTGACGTTGCCGCTGGGCAGCTTAATACACTATTGAATATGGAATGGTGGAACTCATACAATACACGAATAGTGGGCATTGGTGTGGGGATAACGGGTATAATACTGCTGGTCAAGGGGGCTAGGCATTAAGATTCTTGTTTCAGGAGGTGCACATGAATGAGAAATTTCAGATACTAATTCCTACAGTGACCGAGAGTGGTGCTCGGGGTGAACGTGTCTTCGATATATACTCTCTCCTGCTTAAGGAGAGGATTATCTTCCTGGGTACGCCTATCAATGACCAGGTAGCTAACCTTATTATTGCTCAACTTCTCTATCTGGAGCGAGAGGACCCTGAGAAAGACATAAGTATTTACATTCATTGTCCCGGTGGTATCATTTCTGCTGGATTGGCTATCTACGATACCATGCAGCTTATCCGCTGCGATATATCTACCATCTGTGTTGGTCTGGCGGCCAGTATGGGCACTTTACTTCTTTGTGCGGGCACTAAGGGCAAGCGGTATGCCCTGCCTAACTCGACCATACATCTTCATCAGGCGGTGGGTGGTGCCCAGGGGCAAGCAGCTGACATTGAAATTGCCGCTCGGGAGATAATGAGAATGCAGGAAACAATCCGCAATATCATAGCCGAGCATACCGGTCAGCCAATAGAGAAGATAGCTCACGATACTGATAGGGATTTCTATCTTAACCCAAAGCAGGCAATGGAATATGGCCTCATTGATGAAATACTTACTGCGCCGGCTAAAAAGTAACGTGTGTAAAGATTAACGTCTTACGAGTGCCTTTTTATGCTGTCTTTCCCTTGTCCGGTTCAAAATCTTCAAATATCGTCGGCGCATGCTTTTTCAATATTTTTAGAATCTCAATAGCGGCTTCCCTTATTTCCCACTGTGCTCCTGGTTCACTTCTCAATTCAATTATGTACCGCCACTCCCTGAGATTTGCGGTCACTACAATTTGACTTTCCGCAGCATTGGGAAGCACAAATCTGGCGTCTTGCTTCTTGATCCCTAATTTTTGTAACTCCTGGTAGGCTTTTCTTGCTTTTTCCATAAAATCGATAAAGGCTGAATGAGCCTCAGGGCGGTTCTTTATCGACAGAGGCTCAATGTAATTAAAATTGCTTTCGTCCACGTATCTCTGGGATTGCTGGGTGAAGGAACATAATCTGTGCCTCACTAACTGGTGCGTGAACGCCCTTGATACGCCTGAAATTCTAAAGGTAGCGCAGGCATGCTCTAACACAGAAAGGTGTCCTCTTTTAATTAACGCCCTGATAAACGCCTTTTCAGTATCTTTCCCTTGTTTGCTGAACGATAGATACGACGTTCGCCCGGCAGCTTCTATCAGCTTTTCCGGTTCGGGAGTGATAAATAACAGCTCTACTTTCATTTCACATTTCCTTTAGGTTACCAGATTTTTAATGCCCATCAAAGGTAATCAGCTTCTTCAACATCAAGAACTAGTTATCGAAGGAAGTATTTCCTGCAAAGTGTGCAAAGTAGGAAGACCTTGTCTGGCTCCCACCTCTTTCATGGCAAAATGAGCCATCATATCTCCCAATTGTCCGCATTCATCAAGTTTTCTTTGTTTAACTAAACCGAAAAGAAAGCCTGCGGCAAAAGCATCACCGGCACCAGTGCTATCGAGTTGACCTGCAAAAGCTGCCGATGATTCAACTTTATATTCGTGGTCCTTATCGCAAATATAGCCAGTCATAACCTGGCCTGGTGCCAAGGATAATCCCTTGCCCAAAGTAACCACGACGACCTGGCATCCTTGCTTGAGGCATTTCTTTGCTCCAGCTACGAAGTTCTCGCCGGTTAGTTTTTCCAATTCATCTTTATTGATAAATAATACATCGGTTTTTTGAAGCAGGGGAGATAGGGCCTGCATCCCTCTGACAGCATAGAGCATTCCAGGGGCAAAGCTAATCTTAACTGAACCTGATAATTTTTCCAGCAATTCGGCTTGAACGATGAATTGCTTTTCATCTACAAAAGACGAGAAATGGACTATTTTGGCCTGGTTCAGGTAATTTGCATCTATGTCCTGAGAATTAAGCACGCTATTCGCTCCAGGCAGGAGATAGATGGCACGACTTCCCAATTCATCAGTGATACATAATGCAATGCCGGTCTTTTTTGCCTTTTTAATGCGGATATGTGTGGTATCCGCGTTGATATTTTGGAGATCTCTGAGGCAAGCTTTGCCCTGCGCATCGTCTCCTATAGCGCCCACGAATCCCGTTCTTACACCTAACTTAGCTAAACCATAAATAGTATTGGCTGCTGAACCGCCGGGAGTTACCGTAACATGGTCAATTGGAACTTCTCCATCAAGGACAATCTGTTTTACTCGATATAGATAGTCCATATTCAAAGCGCCGAATCCAATTACCTCAATAGTTGACATAATACTAACCGAGCTTGGCTGCTTCTTTTCTAACCAAACGCCGTATCCGGCTATGGATTTTCAGAGGTTCAGCTATATCATTACTTCCTGCCAACCAGTGGAAATGACCTCGGGTGCCTTCGCCTCCAATTTCCTCCTTTTCCTTGACCATTTTCTCCACTGCGCTTCGATCTCCTCTGCCCCAGGTTTCTAATATCACCCATAAATCATCGAGCCTGGTGGATGCTAGGCTCATCGTAGAGTAGGGCAGGGCATACTCATTGGCGTTGAAGGAAATGGCTAAGCCCCCAGCGTTGTCCACTGCTTGAAGCATGTTGAAGTCAGTAATGCTGTCTCCCACAGTTACCCAGTGAGAAAGCGGTTCTCCTGTTTTGGCTGCAAAATGCTCCAGTGCTTTCACCTTTCGGCTTCCACCCATCGGTTTCACCTCAGTTACCATTTTCCCCGACTTAGTCTGTGGTAGTTCCTGCCAGTAAAAATGGTCAAGCAGTTTCTTTATATCGTCATCGACCATAGAGGAGAGGTTCGGAATTTGCTTCTCCATCTCCTCCAGCAAAGTAAAATCGCCCTGGGTCAGTGATTGAGAAATCTTGTTCAGGGGGAAAGAGGTGCATGCTACATTTTGTGTAGGGATTCCCAGCCTTTGGGTAATACCTGTGGCGTATTGTTCATAGCTGGTACTGGCGCAGAAAACTTGCCACCCATGAACTTTCAGTTTGGAGACAAGTTCAGACGCCCCGGGAGTCAGGGCAGCCCGCTGTCCCATAATGCCAATCTGCTCCTCCCTAATGCCATGATAGGCGAGAAAGGGAACGATAAGAGCAAGAGTGTCTCCCGGTTCATAACTCTCCCTACCTTCAAGCGTCAACAAATCATCATAGCGGCTGATGACTTCGAAAATCTTGTCTCCATTGGGGAATAATTTCATTAGCTCGTAGGCGTTATCCTGAGGGGCTAGAGGTCCTTCAAGGTCGAAGCATATCAAATTCATTGTAATATTGCCTGCACTGCTTGGTTTACTTCATCGCTGAGGTCATACCCCTCAATGAAGTTTCCCTTAACGTCGACTACCTTGCCATCTTTAATGCCTATTTGCTTTTCACCGAAAGCCTTCACGGTGGAAATGATGAGGGGGAATTCCCGGACAAGTTCATGGCGGCGAATAAGGTGGAACAAGTTTTGGTTATCACCCTTTTGCCAATATTTCTTGAACGGCTCATCCATAATAGAGAATAAGCAATATGCTACCACAGGACCTTCATCCAATTTTGGAGTGACTAAATGCATCATTGCTCCCGCTTTATCAGCCTTGTTTTCTACTAATTGCCAGATTACCTCCTGCCAGCTACCTTTAGGCCCGCCTGGAGGTGCGGGATGAAGGTTGAGCATATCATAGTTGTGACACATCTCCTCTCCCACAATTAGCATGTAACCGGCAAGGACGCAGAGGTCTGGAGAAAATTTCTTAATTCTGCTCATTACCTCTCTATCATATTTGATACGCCAATCTTGTGTACTGTTTACTGTTTGGAAGTTCTTGTGTGATAGACAAATCAAGGGCAAATTATAGCTGTGAACCAACCGGAAAAACATATCGCTTTCTTCAAACTCGCCTGGCTCACGATTGCTGAAAACAAAGCTGATTTTCGCCTTAATTTCACCGGCATAGATGTTTTCCTGCACAGCTTGCAAAAGCTGCCGAGCAGCTTCATCTCTTCCGGTAGAAAACCAGCCAATATTCAACAAGAAAGCAACCTCTTCCTTATCTTCCACCACAGACTAACAAAGTGAAGGAAGGAACTTGACCTCTGCCCAAATATTTTACCCCGGGTTAGGCAATCCAGAAAGTGTTCAGGCCCATTAAATTCAGGCATTTCGACATAAGCCCTACCAATCTCACGGACGGTATGAGCATCGCTTCCAGCGCTGGCAGGTAATCCATAATCTAAAGCCAATTTAGAAGCTTTGGGAAAGCTATTTGGGAAGGGGATGCGAGAGTTGAACACCTCGATGAGATCAACCTGGGATAAAATCTCCTGTGATAGTAGCTTCTTATTCTCGCGAAATGAATGACCAAATGGGTGAGGTATATTAACCAGCCCACCCTGGCTCTTAATTCGCGTGATTGTTTCCTGGGCGGATAACCCGCGAGGAATCTCCTGAGTGAGGAACAGTCCCATCAACTCACCGATAGGCGTCATAATTTCCTCGGCGACGATTACGTTAAATGGAGCGATTTCTTTTAACTTTAATGCACCGGCGATACTGTGATGGTCGGCTATGGCAATACAATTAATGCCTATTTGCAGGCAGCGAGCCACTATCTTATCTAATGGTGTCCCGCAATCCGCAGAATAGCAGGTATGAACATGCAAATCCGCCTTTAGCACCTAGCCTGCCTTCCCCAGGTATTCTCCTGTGCGGGTATCAACCTTAATAATCTCACCTGTATCGATAAACAGGGGGACTTGAACATTGATGCCTGTCTCCATCTTTGCCAGTTTACTGCCGCCGGTAGCGGTGTCCCCTTTGAATCCCGGCTCCGTTTGTATAACCCGAAGCTCTACCGCAGCGGACAGCTCAACACTTATTGGTGTACCTTTGTAGGTTGATAGATCCAACTCCAGTCCTTCCTTTAAGTAATTCTTTGCCTCTCCCAGTTGTTCTGTTGTCAATGATATCTGTTCGTAGGATTCATTATCCATGAAGTAGTAAATGCCGCTGTCGTTATAAAGATATTGAACGTGGCGACGTTCAAGAAAAGCAGGGGTAAATTTATCGTTTGCCTGGAAAGAGCGCTCAATGGTATTGCCGATACGGATATCACGAAGCCGCAACCGAATTTGAGCTGAGCCGCGTCCTATCTTAATGTGCCGATATTCAATGATTTGATATATGTTGTCGTCTAGCTCTATAGCTATCCCCTTCCTTAATTCTCCTGCGTCTATCATG
>CAZYNG010000022.1:0-10654 GCA_964648615.1 uncultured Dehalococcoidales bacterium
TGTTTATTCATGACGAAGCGCTTCAATAGGGTCGAGACGTGCCGCTCGGAACGCAGGGTAGATACCGGAGGCAAGTCCAACAAACAGCGATACCCCCACTGCCAGCACAACAACATCTCCAGGAAGCATCGCCGGGAAAGGGAATCCAAGATTTCCCGCTATAACAGAGGCGCCTTTGACTGCAATCCACCCCAAGCCTACCCCTATAGCGCCACCAAAGACACTCAGTGTGGCAGCTTCAGTGAGGAATTGAGTTAGAATATCACGGCGCTTCGCTCCTACGGCTTTCCTAAGACCAATTTCCCTGGTGCGCTCTACCACGGAGACGAGCATGATGTTCATGATTCCTATGCCACTAACAAGCAGGGAAATGGCAGCTATGGCGCTAAGGATAATGTAGAATACTCCTTGTATCTCGCCGAAAATGCGAGCTACAGCCTCCATACTCATCACAGTGAAGTCATCGTCTTCTCCTGGCCTGATATGATGGCGCTGCTGCAAGATGCTAGTAATTTCCTCTTTTGCAGAATCTACCTTACCGTCGCTTGTTGCCTGGACACCGATAACATGAATAGTGTGCCCGATACTGCCCGCTTGCTGAGCAAATAGAGTCGATTGCACCGTAGATAAGGGAGCAAATATCATCAAGTCCTCAATTCCAAAGGCACTTCCTTTGGTTTCCAATACGCCGATGACCTTGAACTGTCGTCCGTTCATTCTTACAGTCTGACCAACGGGAGACATTAAGCCAAACAATTCCTCAGCCAAATGGTGTCCCAGGACCACCACCCTTGCCCTTCCTGCATAGTCGTTATCATCGATAAATCTGCCCTGGGCTACCTCAAGGTTATTGACTTGCTGGTATTCTGGGGTTACCCCAGCAATTCTAGTTCCCATATTTTCTGCCCCGGCTTTTACCTGAGCGGAAGTTTGTATCGCTGGTGCTACCAGAGCTACCGAAGGAGCATTACGGGGGTCAGCAATCGCTTCAGCATCCTCTAAAGTCAATGTTTGGGCACTTCCCATGGGACCACCTAGACCCATCATGGATGTAGATGCGCCAGGGAGAACATATATGAGATTAGTTCCCAATGCCGCAAATTGTTCGCTCGTCACAGCTTGGTCTATTTTGCCCAAAGATATCACGGAGACGACTGCAGCTACTCCAATTAAGATACCCAATATGCTCAATCCTGAACGTAGTTTGTGACTAGATAGAACACGTAAGGCAGTAACGATAGAATCCCTTATTCTCACGCTACCTCTGCGATTTTGCCATCTCGCATTTCAATGGTACGTTGCGTATAAGCAGTGATATCACGCTCGTGCGTCACCAAGACGATGGTCATCCCTTGCTCATTCAGCTTCTGAAAAATGAGCATGATTTCCCTGCTAGTCTGGGTATCAAGATTGCCAGTGGGCTCATCGGCTAGAATAAGAGCGGGATTGTTTATCAACGCTCGAGCAATGGCTACCCTCTGCTGTTCACCACCAGCAAGCTCACTAGGTTTGTGATGAGAACGATGAGCTAGACCCACAGATTCAAGAGCCTGTAACACCCTTTGCCGCCGATTTCCAGCGCCACCATAAATAAGCGGCAATTCCACATTGGCTAAAGCCGTGGTTCTAGGCAACAGATTAAAGCTCTGGAAAACAAACCCTATCTTTTTGTTTCTTATTTCAGCCAATTTATTATCGCTAAGCTTGCTTACTTCGATTTCCTCCAGGCGATATTGGCCTGAAGTTGGTTTATCAAGGCACCCCATAATATTCATCAGTGTGGATTTACCCGAGCCTGATGATCCTATAATGGATATCATTTCCCCCTGCTCAATGCGTAAGTCTACCCCATTGAGGGCAACAACCTCTGTTTCCCCCATCTTGTACACCTTGGTTATGTTATCAAGCTCGATCATCTAACCCCTAAAACATAAAGGGAAGTTGTGATGCCTGAGGCAAAATCACCTCCTCCCCCTCTTCTAACCCAGACAAAACCTCGGCGTATATCCCATCGCTCAAACCTATGCTAATTTGCCTTTTCTCAATTTGTTCATCAGTGACCACCTCCACGAAGGGGTTTTCCCAACTACCTTGAATAGCCCGATTTGGTATCAACAACACATCATCGTGCTGCTCAATGATAATCTCAGCGGTGGCACTCATGCCATCTTTAAGCTCTTCATCAGGGTTCTCCAGAGTTATCGTGGTTTTATAAAACACCACTCCCACTTCTGTAGTGCTCTCTGGAGAGATGAAAGTTATCCTGCCCTTCACTTCTTTATCAGGCAAAGCATCTAAAATAACAATCGCTTCTTGCCCTAGCTTTACTCTGGGAACATCTATTTCATCAATCACGCCATTCATTTTTATCTCGCTGGGGTCAATTAAACTGATCGCTGGATTAGCGTATGTCATCGCTGAAAGTTGCTGTCCTTCTTTTATGTAGACAGCAGCCACAATACCATCAAAGGAGGCAGTGATTATCGTCTTATCCAGCTCGGCTTGAGCTTGGTCAAGCTGTAGCTCAGCCATTTTGACCGATAAAGGTAATGACCATACTCTGGATTTCGATTTTTCCTTCGCCTTGTCCAAACTTTGCTCCACCTGTTCCAGCAGTAACTGTGCTTCGTCAATTTTGCCTTCATCCAGGAGCTCTTGCGCTTCCTCCAGGTCGTCTTTGGCTTCATCCAGAGCCAGCCATATTCCCGGCACATCTCTGGCATGGGTATAGGAATAATAAGGATAAATCGTCTGCTCCAGATTAAGCTCAGCCATTGCCACACTTGCCTCCAAGCTGGGAGCATCGAGTTTAGTTAAATTTTCCCCCTCCACCACTCTATCTCCCTCCTCCACCATTATCGCCTCAACCATCCCTGAAGTGCCAAACGACAGGTCTACTTTGCGTGGCATCTCCAGGTTTCCACTGACATCAACGCTTATCACCAAATCGCCTCGCATAGCCTCGGCAGTTTCTTGACCCTCGTTTTCCGAACTGCCACAGCCAGTGAAAAACACACTCACCAGACAAATTACGGTTACCACAATTAGCCATTTCTTCATTTTTTTTACCTCTCTCTTCTTTCTACTTTATAAGTTTATTTTGTTATATCTTCCTCTTGTAATCAGCAAAATGGCTGATTTGGGGCTCATACTTTAGTATGATTACGCCTTTTGGCAAACTGCTCGTTATAACAGCAATTTGAAACGCAAAATAGGAAAATTTGTTTAGTCAGTCTTTTCTTCCTTCTCAATCAGTCCATCTTTTAGATAAATAACTCTCTCCAGATACTTTTTGTCTTCCGGTTCGTGAGTAATTATAACAATAGTCTGGCCTAACTCCTTGTTTAATTTGGTCAAGAGCTTAAAGATTGTTTCTGCTGATTTGCTATCCAAATTAGCACAGGGCTCATCAGCAAATAATACCTTAGGGTTATTAACTAAAGATCGGGCTATCCCCACTCGCTGTTGTTCTCCTCCCGAAAGCTCATGAGGAAGATGATGTAATCTGTCCCCCAATTCCACCATTTCTAAAAACTCCCTAGCAGCTTTTTTATAATCCTTTTTATCTTTGCTACTAGCCCATGAGAGCAGATAAACATTTTCTACCACAGTCAATTCTGGTATAAGAGTGTATTCCTGGAAAATATAACCCAGTTTCTCCAATCTGAATTGCTTTTTCTCGGAATCGGATAATTTAAGAACATCGACACCGTCAATAAGAATTTTCCCACTGGTTGGGTTATCTAGCAAACCAAGCTGATGAAGCAGGGTTGATTTACCAGCTCCGCTTCGACCCATTATGCCTAAGATCCCTCCACTTTCAACTTCAAAAGTTATTCCTTTAAGAGCTTCTACTGGCACTTTGCCCGGATAAACCTTTTTTAGATTTTCAACTTTCACCATCTTGAATTTACCTTCCCCAAATTGCTTTTAAGATATTCTCTCGGGTAGTTTGCCAAGAAGGGATAAAGCCGGCGATAATAGCGACAACAAATAGAATTAGGCTGTCAATAATCAACAGTTCTTTAGTCATGACTAAACTAACAGGGCCTAAAGCAAAATCTAGAGGATGACTGACAAAATAAGGTATGAGTAAGAAATGGACTGCCACCACTCCTAATCCTATTCCTAAAGTGGCGTAAAATAAAGCCTGTAGAATATAAGAATTAATAATTATCCCCTTTCCTATGCCAAGGGCTTTTAAAATGCCAATTTGCTTTCTTTTATGAGTAATATCAATAAAGATAATAACATAGAAAACCAAAGCGGCTACGATTAAGAGAAATCCGGTAGTCATCAATCTAATTTTACCAAGGCTTTCAGTTATACCCGACACCATACCCATATAATCTGTCCAAGGATGAATCTTCTCTTCTATTAATCCCATTCTTCTAAGTTCTTGAATGTATCTTTCCTCTTGACCAACTTGCTCAATTTTAACCAGGATTTCTGAAGCTCTATTATGCACCCCTAAAACAGACTCCATCTCCTTTTCTGTAATAAAAGCCTGTATATCAGCAAAAGCCCAGCCTGTGCTAAATATTCCCTTTACCTCATAATCTCTTTGAACGCCGTTATTAAAAGTCAGTGTTATCTCATCGCCTATTTTCACCCCTTCCAGAGACTTTAGCGGAAGTTCGGCTCCATATCCACCGGAGATCTCTCTGCCTAAAACAATCTTCTGGCGGTCCGATTCGTCCAAATATTCACCAGCTACCATGTTCTGATGAATTTTAGTCACTCTTATTTCCTGTTCAGGGTCTATAGAATCCACCAAACACTGAGTAGTTTTTACATCTTCGCCATCTTTATTTTCATCATAAGTAACTGTTGCTGAAACAATATAATGGCATGCACTACCTATTACTCCGGGAATATTATTAATTCTTTCCTGCAATAAAGGCGCCCTTATAATGTAGTCCTCATCTTCTCCCGGTTCGATAATTATGTTTGCGAACGTATTCTCCACCGTTTGCCTGTTCATTGCCTCTGTTAGACCAAGTAAAAGGGAAGGAGTAAAGCCAAGAAGAATAAAAATCATAATCATAATCATAATAAGCGCAGCTGAGATGCTCTTCCTGCCTCTGATTACGGACTTGTAAGCTAAGAAGAGAGAAATCCTTAGATTTTTTAACATAGCATTTGAAACTTTTTCATCACTCAAGGTGAAAGCAGGATAGTCTGGGCTAGTCAGCCTCCATTTTAGAAAAGAAATATGCTCCCAATCCTGCCAGTGTTATTGATAATACCAGAAGAACTGCAAAGTCAAGCCATAAAGGAAAGGCAGCGCCACCGACAAGCGCACCCCTCAACCCATCCACTCCATACGTAAGCGGGTTAATATACATTATATATCTAATTCCTGCTGGCATAGCTTGCAAAGGAAAGAAGGCGCCAGACAGGAAGAATATCGGCATTATTACTAAGTTCATTATGGACATGAAACCTTGAGTGTCAGCCAGCTTCGTGGCAATAATCAAGCCCAGCCCGGTGAAGGTAGCACAGGTGAGAATCATAAACACAATTGACAGAAAGAAGCCCGAGATGCCTGATATTTTCACTCCCATAGCCATGGCTATTGCCACAATAACGAGAGCTTGCACTAAAGCTATGGTCATACCCCCCAGGCTTCTACCCAATATAATTGAGAATCGGTTAACTGGAGCCACCAATACCTCTTTGAGGAAACCAAATTCCTTATCCCAGATGACAGACACTCCTGATATTGTAGCGGAAAATAATAGAGTCATACCCACTATCCCCGGAGCTAAGAAGTCAAGATAATTCATCCCCCCTATTTCCAAACCGGGGATGAAGCTTAGTGGCAATCCAAGAAAGGCGAGGAAAAGAAAGGGCATCAATATTGAGCTGGCAACTCGAGATTTCACCCTTAAGAACCTCTTTATCTGCCTCAGCCACATGGTGTAAATGGGCAATGGGTCTATAAATTTGGTAACTCTTATTGCCTGCATCTCTTTACTTCTTTCTTCCAGCCATTCTTGTTTCCCAGAGTCCTTTTACGCTTCCTTCATCTTCTCTTATCTCACTCCCGGTATAGTATAGGAAAGCATCCTCTAAGCTTGGCTGGCGTAAGTCAATAGCTGTTATCACAAATCCATGCTCATTGGCAAGTTCAACAAGCTCGAGCACCCTTTCTTCACCACCTTCAACGCTCAGTTTCAGCAGACTATTACGCCATTCAATTTCCTTTATCCAGTCAATTCCCCGGAGTAAACCCGCCAAATCATCACTTCTTTCACTGGCTAGCTGTAGCGAAATCAAACTAATGCCCACTACTTCCTTTAACTTCCCTGGCGTATCCACCACTGCTATTTTGCCCTGGTCTATGATAGCTACTCGATGACAGAGATGATCTGCCTCTTCTATATAATGGGTGGTAAGGATGATAGTTATGCCTTCCTGTTCATTTAGCGTTCTGATGTGGTTCCATAGATTCCTTCTTGTTTGTATGTCTAAGCCCAAGGTCGGCTCATCTAGAAACAGTACTTCAGGGTGGTTCATAAATCCACGGGCAACTTCAAATCTGCGTTGCATACCACCTGACAAGTCTCCGACTTTGATATCCTCCTTACCCTTTAATTCCATTAAGTTGAGCACCTCCGCTATCCTTTCTCCCCTTGTCTTCCTGCCCATGTGGTACATCCTGCCGTGGAAATCCAGGTTTTCTCTGCCAGTAAGAAATTTATCGATGCAGGAGTCCTGGAACACAATGCCAATGCATTCCCTGATGCTATCCCTCTCGCGTGTAACATCGTAGCCACAAACCTTAACCGAACCTGAGGTGGGATCTAGGATAGTGCACAACATCTTTGTAATGGTCGTCTTGCCAGCGCCATTAGGGCCAAGGAAGCCAAAGACCTCACCTGCTTTGACATTCAAGGTAACATGGTCTACAGCTACAAGCCCATCGAATTCTTTGGTAAGGTCCTCAATTTCTATCACGTTATTCATGATTTTTATCTTCCAGCTTTCTGCCTGCATAGTGCAAGAAGGCATCTTCCAAGCTGGGTTTATGTTGACTAATGGATGAAATGGCAAATCCATGCTCTCGGGATAACCTTACTATTTCAGGTATCCTTGTTCCTTCACTACCTACCCTTAAGTCCAGCCAACCATCACGTTGATTAACCTCTTTGACCCAATTTACCTCCTTCAGCAACTTTGCCAGCTCATCTGCACCCTGGAGAAGCTTAACGGAGAGCAAGCTATCACCAAGGGAGCTTTTCAATCCCTCAGGAGTATCAGTCACCAGTATTTTCCCTTGCTCCAAAATAGCTACTCTATCACAGAGATAATCAGCTTCTTCCACATAATGGGTGGTTAGTAATATAGTGGTACCTGATTCTCTATTTAGTTTCTTAGCGTAATCCCATAGCATCCTTCTTGTCTGCACATCCAAACCTAAAGTCGGCTCATCCAAAAACAAAATTCTGGGCTGATTCAGCATCGCCCTGGCTATCTCCAGCCTGCGTTGCATACCACCAGAGTAATGCTTCACCAACATGTTTTGCTTGGTTCTCAACCCTACCAACTCCAAGGCTCGAGATATCCTTTCTTCTCTCGTTTTTTGGGGAATGTGGTACATCCGAGCATGAAAATCGAGGTTTTCCCTGCCAGTCAAATCAACATCCAGGCTTAGCTCCTCAAACACTACAGCGATGGATTCCCGAATCTTGCTCCCATCCCGGGTGATATCATATCCAGATACGGTGGCTGTCCCAGAGGTAGGGGTGCGCGCCGTAGCCAACATCATGATAGTGGTTGTCTTGCCCGCTCCGTTAGCACCAAGAAAGCCAAAAATCTCCCCTTCCTCAACCTCAAATGAGATATGGTCCACAGCAACAAGATGACCAAATATTTTGGTTAAATCTCTAACTTCGATTGCTTTCATTCTCTGTATCAATATCAGCGAGTTTCAGTTTCCTTCACAAGCTTAGCAAACTCAGTAATTCGGCGGCTCATGACGTTAAGCAATTCTTCCACTGCCTCAACTTTGACAAAGGTAAGCCCCCTACCTCGAAACTGGTTGAACACCAAAAGCTTGGTGCCGACATCTATGCCCAGTTCTCTTCGAGCTTCCACCGGAATTACCAACTGCCCTCGAGGTCCGACTACCGTGGAGCCAAAACATTTACCTATTATGCCCTTATCCTCGTGTTCCATTCCTCCTCCTGATAGTAAGATTAGCGCCAAACTCAGAATTGTATGATTTTTCTTATTATTTTGTCAAGGCACTGTACCCATCTATATGAAATGAAGCAGACAACACTTATTCAGGGTACACTTACATAGGGCATGCCTTTCTCTGGTTAGCAATAGTTTCCTCAACTTCAGCCGCGGGTACATTTAAGCGGCACAAGATGTGTCGCACAATTTCTAGGCCGGCCTCAGTTTCAGGTCGAACTACTCCAGAAACACCCCTGGCCTGCAAAAACTTGAACTCGGAATCATTATGAGCGCGAGCAATTACTTCCAGGCTTGGATTAACTTGCCGAGCATAGTCAAGAGCGAGCCTTACTGCCACAGGATCGGCCATAGCAAGTGCCAGAACAGCAGCGTCTTTAATTCCTGCCTCATGGAGCACATTCGGGTTACCTGCATCCCCATAAATACAAGGAATTTCTCTCTCCCGCAGTTCAGATATGGTTTTTGGGTCAAGATCAGCAACTACATACGGGATAGCCAGCTGACTAAGAATCTGAGCAATGGTACCACCTACACGACCATGCCCACAAATGATTACATGATTGCTCAAACTTGAGGTCCCTGTAGCAAGCTGTTCCTCACCTCTTCCGGCAACTTGCATTGCTGCCCTTCGTCTGACACAGATTTTGGAGGTCAAAGCAAAAACAAATGGTGTGAGTAATATGGTGATGATAGCACTGCCAAGTATCATGGAATAGGCATATCCAGTAATTACTCCCACCCCCAAGCCTAATTCTGCTAGAACAAAACTAAACTCACCGACCTGTATCATACCTGCGCCTACCAGTGGCGCTGTTTTACCCCGATAGCCAAATATATAAGTAATACCGGAGCAAATAGCAAACTTCATTAAGATAATAGCTGCAACCAGCACCAGCAAAGAAGTAATATTGGCTGCCAGAAAGTGTAAATCTATAAGCATGCCAACTGATACAAAGAAGAGCGCAGCAAACAAATCACGCAATGGCACTATGTCACCAAGTGCTTGATGGGCGAAGTCCGACTGACTGACCATAAGACCTATGGCAAAGGCACCTAAAGCGGCAGATAAACCAAAGTAGTAAGCAGCAAAAGCACCCCCTAAGCACAATCCGGCGACAGAGATGACGAATAGCTCCCTGGATTGTCGCAGGGCTACGCGCCTCAACAAACGGGGTATCAGCCAGATGCCAACAACCAACACCAGAGTAATGAAGGCTGCAGCTTTGAGAAAAGCTACACCCAACACAGGTAATAAATTTTCACTACCTGTTCCCAGCACCGGTAGGATAAACATGGCGCAGGCAGCCGCAATATCCTGGAATAACAGGATGCCTATCATCACGCGCCCATGCGGTGAGGTTGCCTCACCTCTGTCAAACAACATCCCAAGCACTACCATGGTGCTGCTCAGAGAAATCAAAAAACCAAAGACAATTGCTTCGCGAAGGCCCTGCCCCAATAGATACATAGCAGCAAACGTTCCCAGGGTAGTCGTTACTACTATCTGACCAATGCCACCAAAAATGGCTATATTTCTTATCCGTTTCAGTTCATGGAAGGAGAACTGAATACCTAAAGTAAAAAGGAGCAGCACAACGCCAATAGTAGCTAGAATCTCTATGTTACGAGTGCTCTGAATCAAACCCAGGGCATAAGGGCCGATAACAATACCGGCAACGGCATAGCCCAGAATTGCAGGCTGCTTTAGCAATCTGGCAATTAAACCACCACCTAATGCAGCCCCAAGAACTATCGCCAGATCGAGTATCAATTTGGACTCTTCCATCGCTCTTTAGGAACTCCCGGTGTTATTCTCAGCCGATATCATATTACTCCGCCTTGGGTTTAGCTTCCGCAATTTTTGGGTTGTTCATTCACCCATGATTTGAAGCACCAATTCCCGCGACCTGGAGCGGTTATCGAAATCAATAAACACTATTTGCTGCCAGGTACCCAAAGTTAGTCTCTTGCCTGCAAAAGGTATCGTGAGCGAAGCGCCAAGCATAGAAGCTCGTACATGGGAATGCCCGTTGCCATCGCCCCACGTTTTGTTATGTTCGTAAGGGATATTCTGGGGTATCACCCTATCCCACATATCTTTGAAATCGCCAAGAAGCCTGGACTCATATTCAATGGTGGTAATCCCGGCTGTTGAGCCGGATATGAACAAGGTTACTGCACCATTGTTTACTTCCGATTGCTCTACCTCGCCTGCTACCTGCGCGGTTATATCAATGATGTCGCAATTACCTTTGGTTTTAAATGTGATGCTTTTAGTGATTACAGTCATATTCTTACCTCCTGCCATAGAATATCGTTCAGCTCAAACACCGGGCCGTCACGGCACACCTGTTTTAAGCCATGCTTAGTATTTATAGTGCAGCTACGACAAGCCCCAATGCCACATCCCATTCTCACCTCCAGGGAAACCTGGCATCTGAGATTG
>CAZYNG010000023.1:0-1821 GCA_964648615.1 uncultured Dehalococcoidales bacterium
GAACCCACCGAAACCAAATTGATAGGACAACGAACTAGTTCCTCAAGCCTGGCTAAATAACGGCGAGCCTCTGAAGGAAATTGTGCAAAATCACGGATCCCGTCAATCGGCCCCTGCCAGCCAGATAGCTCTTCATAAATAGGCTGGCATTTCTCCAACACAGCGATGTCACTGGGAAAGGAATCCAGCATCTCATTATCAAGCCTATAAGCGGTGCATATTTTGATGGAGGGAAAACCATCAAAGGTATCAAGGTGAGTTAAGACCAGCTCAGTAAAACCATTCACCTCGGCACTAAATCTAGCAGCTACAGCATCGAACCAGCCACACCTCCTTGGTCTCCCGGTAGTAGCACCATATTCATTAGCCTTTCTTCGTATCAATTCACCAACTTCGTCTTTTAGCTCGGTAGGCATAGGACCACTGCCAACCCTGGTAATATAGGCTTTAAACACACCAACAATGCGATTGATTGCCCTGGGACTTATTCCCAGTCCCAGGGACCCTTCCCCAGCCAATGGCGACGATGAGGTAACATAAGGATATGTACCGAAATCAGGATCAAGCAATGTCCCTTGAGCACCTTCTAATAAAATCAGCTCATTATTCCTAATCGCCTCCCGAATTATGGGGCCAATATCTCGAATAAAAGGACGCAGCTTATCCCCATAATGGCAATATTGCTCAAACACTTCATCCACTGACAACGGTGACTTCCTATACACCTCGCAAAGAACAGCGTTCTTAAATTCCAGTATCGAGCTTAGACGGTTCCGAAAAGAATCTTTATTTAGTAAGTCTCCAGTGCGTATCCCCATGCGTGCTATCTTGTCACTAAAGGCAGGACCAATTCCTCTTCGCGTAGTGCCTATAGCTTTGCCACCACGTCTTTCCTCCTCCAAACCGTCGAGAAGAATATGATACGGCATAATGAGGTGAGCACGGTCACTTATGAACAGATGGCTGGTATCGATACCATGTTCTTGAAGATTGTCTATTTCCCCAAGAAGAACCGGGGGATTAACCACCGCGCCATTGCCCACAATGCAAGTTGTATGTGCACGAAAAATCCCTGAAGGCACAAGGTGTAACCGAAACTCGCCATAAGGATTAATTACAGTGTGTCCGGCATTGTCCCCTCCCGAGAAGCGAGCTACCATATCTGCTTTCTCAGCGAGGAAATCAACTACCTTTCCTTTCCCCTCATCACCCCATTGCCCCCCTATAATAGCGACAACAGCCATTTACACCTCTCTAGGCACTAATTCGCCTTAGATGAACTAACCTCTGAACCACGGTGATATAAACAAAGACCACCAGAATCCATAAAGCAATTATTACCAGGTCTGGTTGAACTACTTGATTTAAAATCAAACCTACCGCTAATACTATAACCCTTTCTGCTCTGGTAAACAAACCAACCTTGCATTCCAGCCCCAGCCCCTCTGCCCTTGCCCTTATATAGCTAACCAGGAAAGAACCAACCAGAACAGCAAAAATGAGCACAACTCCCAGGGTGCTCCCCTGCAGTATATACCAAACCATGAGACCACAAAATATCGCTGCTTCAGAAATGCGGTCAACTGTGGAATCAAGAATAGCACCAAACTTCCTGGTTTGTTTAACGAATCTAGCCAGCGCTCCATCGAGGAGATCAAACAACCCGGCAATTAGAATTAACACTCCACCAAGCAAAAAGTGCCCGGTAGCAATGACATAGGCAGCACCGATGTTCACAACTAAACCTGTAAACGTAAGAGCATCAGGCTTTATGCCGCTTTTGCTCAAGCTCCTCATTACAGGATTGGTAATGCGTGCCGC
>CAZYNG010000023.1:1921-7356 GCA_964648615.1 uncultured Dehalococcoidales bacterium
CCAATGGACCAGAACCTACTGTTATCACCAAGGTTACTATCTAAGTCACCCGACTTCATCAGACCTATTAAGCCCGTCAAGTAAGGCAACTTAGTAGCCATGTTTAACTTTGTTAAGCTACATTATTTGTGGTTATTGTCTTTGCCGCAAAAACGACTTACTCTTTAGCCTTAACCAATTTTTGTTCAGGCAATGAGACCGGGCCCTCTTGCTTCTCTCCAGCAATAAACGCCTCAGTCTTCAAACGAGCTTCATCATCAGAATACTGAATTGGCGGAGATTTCATGAAGTAAGCCGAAGGTGCCACAAGAGTGCCACTTAGACCCCTGTCCAGGGCTAGTTTACAGCACCTTATGGCATCAATCACCACCCCTGCTGAATTAGGACTATCCCACACCTCCATCTTCACCTCCAGATTTAGTGGAACATCGCCGAAGGTGCGGCCCTCCATTTTCATATAGCAAAATTTGCGGTCAGCCAACCAGGGCACATAGTCACTGGGGCCAATATGGATATTATCAGCACCAATATCGTAATCTAATTGTGAAGCAACGGCACCTTCCTTGGAAATCCTCTTAGATTCAAGACGCTCTCGCTCCAGCATGTTATAGAAATCAGTATTGCCCCCGATGTTCAACTGATAAGTTCGCTCCAGTTTGACACCACGGTCACGAAAAAGCCTGGTTAACACACGATGCGTGATTGTGGCACCAACCTGAGACTTGATATCGTCGCCGATGATAGGCAATCCCCTCTCAGCAAAGCGATTTTGCCAGTAACTCTCACGAGCAATAAAAACAGGTATGCAGTTGATAAAAGCACAGCCAGCAGTCAATATTTGCTCTACATACCACTTGGTTGCCTCTTCACTACCCACCGGCAAATAATTAATCACCACATCGGTACCAGTATTTCGGAGGATGCTCACCACGTCAACAGTTGAACCTGGCGCCTTAGTGATAATCCGAGAAAGATACTTCCCTAACCCGTCGTGGGTCATGCCACGTTCAACCTTTACTCCTGTCTTAGGTACATCACAAAACTTAAAAGTGTTATTAGGCGGAGTGAAAATAGCTCCAGCCAGATCCTTGCCTACTTTGTTCTTATCAATATCAAATGCAGCTACAAAATTTATGTCAGATATACCATAGCCACCCAGATTGACATGCATCAAACCGGGAACAAATTCATCCTCTTTAGCATTCTTGTAATACTGAACGCCTTGAACCAGTGAACAGGCACAATTACCAGCGCCTATAATAGCTACATTTATTGTTCCCATGGCAACAAACTTAGTAGGACTTTGCGATCAAAATCCCCGCCAGCCACACCCATCTTTCGCTTGACTCTGACAGATTTCCTATAAGACTTTAAGCCTTACCGATTCTGAATACCTTGGTTTTACACACAGAGCAGGTACCCCTGACTGCTGGTCTTCCATTCTTAAGTTTAACAGAAACAGGATTCGAAATATCTCTCTTCGCTCGACACTTGAAACAATACGCTTGCATCCTACCTACCTCCTTTTGACTTACTTACCGGCTATCTACCATATCCCATTAAATAAAGCAATGTCAATACCTTGTCTGAAAGAGCCCAGGTTATTTGCCCGAGGCTTGCTCCGTCAATTTGAGCAACTCTGCCCCGCGCTCAATGGAATCATCATAGTGAAAGCTGAGTTGCAGAGTGTGCTTTAGCCCTAAATGCACAGCAAGTTGTCTTTGCAAGAAAGAGCAGGCAGAGTTGAAACCAGCTATCATTTCTTTCTTATCAGATTCATTTCCTAAAATACTGACGAATACTTTGGCATGCCTCAGATCGGGTGAAAGTTGAACATCCGTCACTGAGACGAGTTCCTTCAGCCTCGGGTCATTTACTTTGCGCTCAAGCAAGGTGCTGATTTCTTGCTTGATGACCTTGCTCAATCGCTGTTCACGCCTGTTCATAATTAGCCTTGAGCCGGTAAGTAATCTTCAGAAAATTACTTTTAGTCTACTTTTTGCTTCTGGTAGAGCTCAATAATATCACCAACGGAGAAATCAGTAAAATTCTCGATGCCCACACCACACTCAAACCCAGAACTTACCTCAGTAACATCATCCTTAAAACGCCTCAGACTGGAAACACGAGATTCATAGAGCACTTTATTTCCCCGCAATATTTTAGCCTGAGCATCCCGCCACACCCTGCCGTCCCTAACATAGACACCAGCAACTTTACCTCGCGGACCACCGTCAAAAACAGCCCGTACCTCGGCACGTCCAGCAATCACATCCACGTAAGTAGGCTCAAGCATCCCCTTCAATGCCTTATCTATATCCTCTATTAGCTTATAAATTACATCGTAGAGCCGAATGCTTACTCCTTCAGTCTCAGCTAATTGCTTTGCTCCAGGAGATAGACGACTATTGAAACCAATAGCAATCCCTTTTGAAGCTGCAGCTAGAAGTATATCGCTTTCCGTGATGCTACCACTACCAGCATGAATAATATTAACCGCCACTTTTTCTGAACTTAGCCGTTCTAGAGAACTCCTCACCGGCTCAATGCTTCCATACACGTCAGTTTTCAAAACCACATTGAGCTCTTTTATCTGCCCCTTGTCTATCTGGCGAGAAAGAGCAGTTAAGCTCAGCGGAATTTGAGGCACGGTAGCTTCCTGCCTTTTCACAATACTTTGTGCTTCGTGTTCATCGGCAGCCACTTTGAAAATATCTCCCGAATTTGGCACACCACTTAACCCAAGTACTTCCACCGGGGTTGATGCTTCGGCTTTTCTAATTTGCTCCCCTTGTTCATTGAACATAGCTTTAATTTTGCCCCAGACATTGCCAGCTACGATAACATCACCTACTTCAAGGGTGCCGTTCTGAACCAGGAGAGTAGCCAGAGAACCTTTAGTCCTATCTAATCTGGCTTCAATAACTGCGCCCTCAGCAGCACGCTTGGGATTGGCTTTTAGCTCTAATATATCAGCAACGAGGAATATGTTCTCCAATAAATCTGATATTCCCTCTCCTTTCTTTGCCGAGATAGGAACACAGACAATATCACCACCCCATTCTTCGATGATCAACCCCAGGTCAGCAAGCTGCTGTTTCGCCAGGTCAGGATTAGCATCGGCCTTGTCAATCTTATTGATAGCTACTATTATGGGCACCTTAGCAGCTTTAGCATGGTCTATAGCTTCCACAGTCTGAGGCATAACACCATCGTCAGCAGCAACCACCAAAACCACAATATCGGTCACCCGCGCCCCACGAGCCCTCATCGCCGTAAAAGCTTCATGCCCTGGAGTGTCCAGAAAGGTAATCTTACGCTCATCAAGTGTGCATTGATAAGCACCGATATGCTGAGTGATAGCTCCCACCTCGCGAGCAGTTACATTGGTCTTCCTGATAGCATCCAGCAGGGTTGTCTTGCCATGGTCGACATGCCCCATGACGGTGACCACTGGGGGGCGAGTTTGTAACTTTTTCCCCTTTGCCTTACTAACATATACCATGCTCTCTTGTTCTGTTTTCCGCTGAGATTGGTAGCCAAAATCCGTGGTTACTCCAGCTATAGTATCGAAATCAATAGCTTGATTGACACCGACCATAATGCCTTTCCTCATAAGTTGCTTGATGACTTTTACCGGCTCAACCTGAAGCATACCAGCAAGCTGCCTTACAGTGAGAGAAGATGGAACCTCAATTTGAGGCAAAGCCTGCGTCGTGCCTTCTTCTTTCCGCTCGCTCTTCGATTTCTTACCGCTCAAATTTGACTTCCTCCACTAAGGCTGTCACCATAACTTACCAAAGCCTGGCGATTCTCAGCCCTAATTTTTGTTCGTAACGCATGTTCTAAGTGATTCCGCTTAAAGCCCTCTTCCCAGCAATTCTTCCGAGCACATAGATAAGCACCACGCCCCGGTTTCTTCCCCGATAAATCCATCTCAACAGTCCCATTATCGGTGCGCACCAGGCGAATCAAGTCCTTTTTATCCTTCTTCTGCCGACAAACAATGCAAGTGCGCTGGGGTATACGTTTATTCCTCATACTCTTCTTCAAAACGAGGTTTTCTCGCTTTGCCCTTAGCTTTGGCTTTGGCTTTAACTTTGCCTTTGGCTTTAACTTTGCCTTTGGCTTTGCCTGGTTTCGCCGCCTCCTTCAAAATCTCAACTTCCCCTGCCTTCGGTAAAATATCCTCGGCAAAACGAATTACCAGCTCCTCCTTGGTTGCCTCAGAGGAAACCTCAGCAACAGTTGGAAATGACACAGGTTCTGACACCTCAAGCTCGCCTGCAGCCACAGGTACTTCTTCTTTTGTTTCCTCTTCAACAACCGCAACAACCTCTTCCTCTGCTAGTTCCTCGGGGATAGCTTCCATCACTTCAGCTTTTTCCGCTTCCGCCGCAGAAACACTCTTGATATCAATCCGCCATCCGGTAAGTCTTGCCGCTAGCCTGGCATTTTGCCCTTCCTTGCCTATAGCCAGAGAAAGCTGCCTATCAGGCACAATAACTCTAGCCACCTTTTCCCCTTCATTGAGTTCAATATTCGCCACTTGCGCAGGACTGAGAGCATTAGTGATGAACTTTTTGGGATCAGCGTCCCAGGAAATTAAATCTATTTTCTCATTATTCAGCCCCTTGATAATGTTTTGTAGCCTGATACCTCGAGCTCCAAGACAGGACCCTATCGGGTCAATTCCCTCTTGCGTAGTTGATATCGCTACTTTGCTGCGGTACCCCGGCTCCCGAACTATCGCTTCTACCCTCACAGCGCCACTGTGAACTTCAGGAATTTCCAGCTCAAAAAGACGACGAAGTAAGTTGGGATGAGTCCGGGAAACTACTATCTGCGTTCCCATGCTCCCCTGAATTATTTCTAGAAGGTAGAATCTAAGCCGCTGTCCCACTCGATAACGTTCGGTGGGTATTTGTTCACCAGCAGGCAATATCGCCTCCACCTTACCCAAGTTAATGTAAATTTGCGCAGGGCTAATAAACTGAACCACGCCGGTAGCAATTTCTCCCTCCCTGCTGGAAAATTCCTCATAAGTTTTCCGGTGTTCTGCTTCTCTTAGCCGCTGTAAGATAACTTGCTTTGCTGCATGCACTGCAATACGCCCGGCATCCATGAGTACAGGTTTCATTTCCACCGTTTCACCCACCTGAACACTCTTACGTAACTTGCGCGCTTCGGCTAAGGAAATCTCGTGTTGAGTGTCACTAACTGACTCCGCTACGGTCTTCTGTACATAAACTTTCACCTCACCGGAATCAGGGTCCAACTTCACCACAACATCCTGTTCATCGTGAAAAGCATACTTCTTGTAAGCGGACGCCAGTGCCGACTCTACGATAGATAGCACCACCTCTCTGGACAAGTTCCTCTCCGCAGAAAGCTGATTAACCGCGGCTATGAGTTCCCTTTTCATTTCTTAACCT
>CAZYNG010000023.1:7456-10306 GCA_964648615.1 uncultured Dehalococcoidales bacterium
TTAAATTATCCCATGCCCGAGCTAAAAATGCAAATATTTTCCCCTGGCAACACTCATGATACACCCTTAATATTGGCTAAGACTATATAACCGCGAACTGTGGATTGCATATCAGGTGCTCATTAACTCCCTCGAGGAAGATCAATACCAATACACGGAAAGAGAGAACTCTGCCAGATACATCCCGAAGTGCGTTGGTTTCCACTCGAACTCCATGTGGACAGCACTCCAGAATTTCGAGCATCACTCTAGCTTATCGGTCGGAAAGAAGTTAAGCATCGCCAGGAGATTGACAAGGGACTTCAGTCTGGATGCTTTACATCTATGTGCGCAGCACAACACCAATAAGATGAGTGACTTTCACCGTTATCGGGCAAGAAGTGCCAGCCTGTGGAGGAAGGCTAATTTGAGGATGTCACCGCGGTTACTGCCTCAGAGGCGTTAATGCACCCTTTCCCTGTACCAGCGACGCTGAGGGGAGAACAATTATTCTCCATTGCCTGCCGGACTTCATCGTTAATTACACCGCCGCCGTTAGTATCCTCAGCGACACTGCAAACCAGGGCAGCTACACCTGAGACATGGGCCGCTGCTGATGAAGTGCCGCTTTTGTAGCCATATTGATTCTGAGGTAATGTGGAGTAAATGTTAGAGCCCGGGGCAGCTACATCCACCCAATCGCCGTGGTTGGACAACAAAGCTAGAGAATCGTTCCCATTAATAGAGGCTACGGCAAGGCAGTTGTCATAGTAAGCGGGATAGACCGGCGTTGACTTGCCGTTATTGCCTGCCGCCGCCACAATCACAGCCCCTTGACTCCAGGCATAGTTTATCGCCAGTTCCAAGTATGGCGATGATTCCACACAAAAGCCTATGTTGATGACCTTAGCACCATGATTCACTGCCCAGATGATGCCCCTGGCTGCCGCTGATGCTTCACATCTACCCACATCGTCACACACCTTGACATTCATGAGCCGGCACTCGGGTGCGATACCAGCGATAATGCCAGCCGTATGAGTCCCGTGCCCGTAAAGGTCATCGCATGTCGGGCTATCGCCAAAATTGACTTCCAGTATTACCCTACCGGCTAAATCTCGATGATTTTCATCAATGCCCGTATCCAGGACAGCAACGATAATTGATTCACCCCCCCTGGCAACCTGCCATGCTTGAGGCGCGCCGATTTTGCCTACTCCCCAGCACTGAGCTAAATAGCTGTCCTCGTCCAAATATGCTGCCTTAAGGCTGGAAACATGGTTTATGCCATCGCCATCATCGGGAAACATAGCCTCGTTAGCAAGCATTCCCGGATATGCCAGAAGGACAGCCAACGCCAGAATTAAAGCTATGACGGGATATCTGAACCTCCCCACATATTCAGGTTAACAGCCAGCTACCTTGATGAGTATCACCTATTGGTACCGTTTCATATGAGAATTTGGTCATGCGATTTTTCATCCGTCATTTAGTTAACAAAATTGCAGAATTGGAACTTAACATAATTAAAGTTAATTAAATTGATATTGCTATTTGTGAGGCAACGATGTTAGGATATACAAAGGTACTAGGACTGAAGTACCATTTTATCCTTCAGTAGGCGGGAGGTTTAATATGAAAAAAATAGCGTTTTCGCTACTCACCGTACTTATGCTGGTCGCCATGGCGCTGCCTGTTGCCATCCCGGCAGTGCTGGCACAAAGCGGCTGCGCAATTAACATCCAAATAGACCCAAGTAATGGAGCTGCTATTTACATTTTCAATGAGGATACTTCCACGTTTGCAGTGAATGGGAATGGGACTATTCTAACTCCCAACGCAGTCGATGTGGACTGCAACCATAACTATAGGGTGTGGGTCGAAAAGGATGATCACACATATCGTGTTAAGAACGCTCATGGTTGGAGTGTCAATGCAACAGGCGATATAGCATATGGGTACTTAGAGAGCGGTAAACAGAATTTACACTTCCATGGCAATCCTGAGAATATAGTGGAAAACAGACCACCTGTAGCAGATGCAAACGGCCCGTATCCAGCCTGTGTTGGAGCCACCATTACCTTCAACGGGAGTGCCAGCTATGATCCTGATATCAATGATACCCTTGAGTACCGGTGGGATTTCCAGAGCAATGGCACGTGGGATACAAACTGGAGCAATAGCTCATACGCTAACAACACGTGGTATGTTCCGTTTGCGGGCAACGTGACCCTTGAAGTAAGGGACCTTTATGAAGGGGTAGTACTGGGGGGAAACGATACGGATATGGCAGCGGTAACAGTAATCGAGTCCTGTGTGGCTGATGCCCCCGACTTCAGCATCTGCCAGGGCACTACCGTAAATGATGATCTATTCTTAGGCAAGGGAGCCAACTGTACTGGTGGCTGCACCGAGAACCTGAGCTACACCTTTGATGGCACCACTCCCGGTAACTATACCTACACCGTTACCTGTGAAGGACAATGTGGTGGCGATTCAGATGAGGGCACAGTAACCGTGATTGCGTCCTGTGTGGCTGATGCCCCCAACTTCAGCATCTGTGTGGGCACTACCGTAAATGATGATCTATTCTTAGACAAGGGAGCCAACTGTACTGGTGGCTGCTCGGTTAACCTGAGCTACAGCTTTAATAGCAGCACTGCTGGCACCTATCCCTACAACGTAACCTGTGATAATGAAGTTTGCACACCCGATGTGGATACAGGTAATGTGACTGTGGTCGAGGCCTGCGTGGCCGATGCCCCTGACTTCAGCATCTGTGTGGGCACTACCGTAAATGATGATCTATTCTTAGGCAAGGGAGCCAACTGTACTGGTGGCTGCTCGGTTAACCTGAGCTACAGCTTTAAT
>CAZYNG010000024.1:0-10208 GCA_964648615.1 uncultured Dehalococcoidales bacterium
GTGGCTACAATATTTGCATCTGTGCCGGCTACATCCTTTACTATCACGTGGTACATCTTCACAGGTGCCTGCAATTCGATATCTGCCAGTTGTTCAATAACCTTGGATAACAATCGCTTCGGGATTGGTTTATCGGTGCGAACAGGAAGCATCGCCCATTTTGCCCCTTTTACAGGAACCGTTGTGGTTAATATGCGCATCGCCTCTTCTAATTCCTGCAATACGAACTCTTTCCCTTTCTCGCATTTGCTTCCCTCCATAGAAACTACATTGCCGTTTTGAAGCTCTACATCGATCTCACATCCAATGGGGCAAATAACGCAGGTAAAGTGTTTCTTTTCTACATCCATCCTTATCGCTCTGTTATGGAAACCTCAATGGGTCCAGTAACATCCTTTAACTTGTCTCGGGACACCTTAAATCTAATCATCTCGTTTGGTCGGGCATACAATCTCTTAAGGCGCACCCCAAGCGGGGAGAGCTCTATCTTTACCGGTTTATCAATTGGCTTTGCTGACCTGACAAATAAAATAAGGTCGTCTTTAAAGGAATATCGCTGAGGGAAAAGCATTCTCACATTCTCTCCAGGAATTATCTCGACTGGATTTTTCCCCTTCTTCCAATCTCCGGCGGCAAATCTTGCGGCATTCCCGGCAGCAATCATGCCAGTTTCAGCAACATAATCCACCAGGTCAAATACGGTGGAAACATTGCCGCAGGAAAATATTCCCGGCACCCTTGTTTCCATTGTCTCTGTGGTGACCGGTCCTTTTGTAATCGGTGTAAGTTCTACTCCAGCTTCCTTTGATAGCTCATTTTCAGGGATTAGTCCCACGGAGAGGAGCAGGGTATCACACGGTATAGATTGCTCGCTACCATTGACTGGATTCATTTTCTGGTCTACTTTAGATACCACAACGCCTTCTACGCGCTCCTTGCCTTGTATCTCTGTAACGGTATGGGATAGATAAAGGGGGATATCGAAATCATTGAGGCACTGAACGATGTTCCTTTTTAATCCTCCAGGGTAATCCATTATTTCGTAAACACCTTTGACTCGGGCTCCTTCAAGGGTGAGTCTCCTCGCCATGATAAGTCCGATGTCGCCGGAGCCTAAAATAACGACCTCTTTTCCGGGAAGATATCCATCGATATTGACAAAGCGTTGAGCAACTCCTGCGGTATATATTCCCGCAGGACGGGTGCCGGGGATGTTAATGCTACTCCTGGGACGTTCTCGGCATCCCATGGCAAGCACAACACTTCTTGATTTTATGTGAAATAGACCTTTTTCAGGACTTACTGCGGTGATGGTCTTATCCGGTGAAAGAGAAACCACCATTGTATTCAAGAAATATTGCACATTTGTTTTTTCCAGCTCTTCAATAAGGCGTTCGGCATACTCTGGTCCAGTGTAGTCCTTTTTGAATTGCTCCAAACCGAAGCCATTGTGTATGCACTGCTTCAAAATTCCGCCGAGCTCCTCCTCCCTTTCGATCAGCAGAACACCTTTAGCGCCGCTTTTATGAGCATGGACTGCAGCAGTAAGCCCAGCAGGTCCGCTGCCTATGACAGTTACATCAGCTTCCATGCCCATTTCTCTTACGGAACTAATAGATACTCTATTAGCCTCTCATGTTACCTTTGGGTATCCCGTGATTTCGGCAATTTTGCGATATAATGGGGAAAGCGCAGGATAGATCTCCTTATACACTTCATTAAATAACCTATCGTAGATTTTCACGTTTTTCGCATGAGGGGTGAAGGTCTCCTTTACTCTCACCATATTGCCCACGGCTTCAGGGAAGTCGTGATAAATGTTCAAGGTAACGGCGGCATCAATTGCGGCCCCCAGTGCGGCAAGATCGCTGGTATGCACTCTGCTTGTCGGAAGATTAAAAACATCAGCGGTCATTTGCATGATTTCATCGCTTTTTGAACCTCCTCCACCAACTCGTAACTCCTTTATTTTGCTTCCTGAATGCTCTTCCATCACCTCTTTTAGCCTGCGTAATTCATATGCGATGCCTTCAATAATTGCCCGATAAACATGTGTTCTGGCGTGCTCCCCGGAAAATCCTATGATGGCACCTTTGGAAAGAGGTTCATTTTCGCGTGGGTGCCAATAAGGCAGAAGAAGCAAGCCCATAGAACCAGGAGGAATTTCCTTCATTTCTCTGTTCAGCAGGTCCTCTGGCGCTATCTTAAGTTTCTTTGCCTCTTCTTCCTCATATTTGGCGAACTCCTTTTTGAACCAGGAAATTATCCAGTATCCACTCCCCACGAATCCTTCAAGTGCCCAGTGCTTTGGAATCGCTGCTCCCCAGGTGAAGAAATCCAGCTGGGGATGTTCGATATATTCAGCGGAGAATAGTTCGATGACGGCAGCCGTTCCATAGCTAACTTCGGCGATATCATTATTTATTACGCCAGCGCCTAACAGTTCAGATTGCTTGTCTCCTGCTCCAATGATTATCGGAAGCCCTTGCGGCACACCGAAGCTCTTTGCCCCTTCCTCGGAAACCGTCCCGGCAATCTCAGCGGGAGAAACAAGCGGGGGTAGTTTTTCTCGCTCAACTCCGAAAATTTCGTATACCATTTCGAGGGAATGCCACTGAAGCTGTGCATAGTCATAGGGGAACAATCCCACTATCATGGAAGAGCAGTCTTTGAATTCACCAGTCAACGCATGAAAGATATACGATGATATGGTGAGGAATATATGTGTTTTGTCGTAATTTTCCGGTTCATACTTTTTGAGCCAGTTGAATTTAGACCTTCTCTGGTATTCTTTTAGCACTGTGAGTGTCTCGAATCCGGCGGGCAAATTCAATCCCTCTGTTTTACGCTCATCAAGCCAGGTAATTGCGGAGCGAACAGGTTTGCCACCTTTATCAACGGGCACAATGGTGCTTCTGTGACTGGTAATAGCAACGGCGGCAATCTCATCCTTGGGAACATGGGAATTTTCCACTACACTCCTGGTTACCTTTTTGGTAATCTCCAGATACTTTTCGGCATCCTGCTCAGCAAAGCCAGGTTTAACGGAGAAATAGGGGGTTACAGGGTATGCTTCGCCATATACCTCGTTCCCCTTTTCGTCAAAGATAAACGCTTTTATATTTTGTGTTCCTCCGTCAATCACAATAAAATATTTCATTCTCTTACCTCCTTTACTTTTCCTTTAAGGATAAATGACTTTCCGCCGCTTTTTGTCACCATGTCCCTTCTAATATTTTTTTCTCTGGTGATAATCTCCAGAACCCTCGGCATGCAGAATCCACCCTGGCATCTTCCCATGCCTGCTCTTACCCTCCTTTTGATGGCATCGATGCTCTTTACTGGAATACCGCTGTGGAGTGCATCTACGATCTCACCTTCGGTCACATGCTCACAACGGCAGACAATATGCCCATATAAAGGATTTGTTCGGATAAGTTCTTCCCTTTCTTTGTCATCTAATTCCGAGAAACACTTCTTCCTTTTTCTTCTTGGTTCAAACTGAGCATTCTCAGCTGGATGCCACTCCTCTGTCACGATTTCTTTCACCCTTTCGACGATGGCTGGCATCGCTGCAAGTCCAGGAGATTGAATGCCGGCAACGTGAATTAACCCCGTTACTTTTTTAGAGGGTTCAATGATGAAATCCTCCTTATATGTCGCTGCTCTACACCCAGCAAAATGAACGATGATTTTACTTTCATCGGGTTTCTCATAGTATGGCTTAAGTGTCTCAGCTAATAGCCCAAATTTATTAAATAATACTTCACGCCCCATAGATGTGGTGGAAACGTCCTCTTTATCCTGTACCTCTTCTGCCGATGGCCCAAACTGGAGGTTGCCATCAATCGTAGGGATGAGGCCTCCTCCCTTGGAATATCCCTCTCTTTCTGCCGCCATGCTAAACGAAGCTAAAACTGTTCTTACCGGCTGGTAGGATTTATCAAAGATGATTGTTTCTCCCTTCCTGGGATGGATAGTAAAGAACTTATCTCCAGCGAATTCGGCAATCTTATCGGCATACAGTCCAGCGGCATTGATCAAGATATGCGTCTTGATGGTCCCTCTGGTCGTGTTTACTGCTTTAATGCTTCCACCCTCGGTCTGGACTCCGATTACGCTTGTATCCAGAAAGAATTGCACTCCGTTTGCCAGAGCATTCTCGGCACAAGCAATGACGAGATCAAATACAGAGATAATGCCTGTGTTCCACACGAGCACGCCCCTCTTGATATTCGGAGCCAGCCCTGGCTCCACTTTGTCCAGTTCTTCCCGGTTTAACTGTTTGGGAACCGGGTCTTTGTGTTTCTTGGTCAGGTTCATTAGCATTGGGATCATCAGCTCGTGCTCGGGGTTTTCAGCAACAGCAAGCGTCCCTATCCGTTTGAAATCGACATCAAGCTGGCTGGCAACTTCATCATACATTGCATTTCCCTTATAGTTCAGCTCCCACTTCAGCGTGCCATGTTCAGTAAGGAAAGCAGGATGTATCATGGCGTTGCTATGTGCTGTCTGGTCCATTCCCAAGTCCTCATGCCTTTCAATTAGAGCGATACTCAGGTTGAACCTTGAAAGCTCCCTGGCGACTGCCAAACCAATTATGCCGCCACCAACGATAACAACGTCGAACTCTTTCCCGGTAAGTTCATCAGATACCTGTTGAGGTGGTACGAAGAGCTTCCTGCCGGGATAATCAATTTCGTTTACCACTTCTTTGATTTGCTCGAAATCACCGACAACATGCCCAGCATCTACAACGCTTTGATAAGAAGAAAATTGCCCGCTTAACTTTGCAATGCTATCTTCAATAAAGACTGTTGCTTTCTCGCTGGTTGCTTTTTCTATTTCGCCTTGTACGGTTCGTGCTAGCTTCTTCTCATCCATTGATAATCTGTTCCGCCACAACTTCAGCCACATCTTTTATATCTATATTGGATAAAGCAACTTTACAGGTAGGACATGCCGCGATGTAAACATCAGCAACAGTTTCTTTGAGCTCACTGGTGCGCATTGCATTCACGCTGGAGACAAGCTTGCTGTCTGCGATTTTCCCTCCCGGTACCCCGCCACAGCAATGCGTATCCTTTCCTGAATAAACGGGCTCTTTTATGTCAAACCCCAGCATTTTAATGATATCCCTGGGGGCTGTGGTAATACCGATATCATTTGCCAGAATGCAGGGGTCATGGAAAGTTGCCGTAGCGTTTGCTTTATTTACTTTTATCTTTCCTTCTTTGAGGAGAGCAGCGAGAAATTCGACGGTGTGAATAAATTCCACATCAAGATGAATGCCCACCTCATCATATATTTCCGTCATCATTTTTATACAAGCCGGGCAATTTGTAATGACCTTCTGCAGTTTTCTTTGTTCAATTTCCCGTTTCATTTTTTCCGCTGCCTTTTTAAAACCTTCCAAGTCTCCGGCGTAGTAGAGTGGTGCACCACAGCAGATGTCAGCACCGCCGAATTCTTGAACCTGCTCCTTGCTTTTGGTAAGAATTTTCTCCACCGCCTTCAGTAGCTGTTGGTCATTGTAGGTAGAACAAGAAACGAGGTAACCAAGGTTTCCTGCTCCCTTTTGAATAAGCTGTCGCTCGCCGTCAGGATTACCAAACTTTGCAAATATTTCTACTTGCTTCCTTGTTTCGTCAGGAAGAATGCCTTTTCTGAAAGCTTCGCTTCGCTCTCGCTGAATAGAATCCCTGAGGTCAAAATTATCGTAAAGGCAATTTATTTTGCATGCCCCGCACATGGCACACTGGAACATGACATCGAAAAAGCCCTTTTCATCCTCAATAAATGCTTTCTTTTTATATAGAATGAGGCGCGCCTTTTTCTGAGGCGTAACTGTTTCATTCCCTGTAGCAAGATATACCGGACAACTATCTTTACACATATTGCCGCACAGGGCGCAATTTGTGATTTGTTCCAGTTCCTTCTTACTTTCCATCTATGAGTTTCCCCTTGTTTAAAATACCATTTGGGTCTAACGCGAATTTGATTTTTTGGAGCAATTCTACGCCGTGGGGACCTAGCTCTTGCTGCATAAAGTCCTTTCTCCAGAATCCAATTCCATGGTGGTGGCTGATAGAGCCGTTGTTTTTCAGAGTGGCTTCCATGGCAGCAGTCCAGGTATCCTTGTAGTAACGGGATGTGTCTTTGGGGAAACCAGCGAAGGTGATGTACAGGCAAGCACCTTCCCGGTAGAAATGTGAATAATGCCCCGAAACTGATATGGCACCCTCCACCGCCCTCATTGCGGAAGCCATATCGTTATACAGATTGGCGGCATCTTTAAATAGAGAAACAACCTCAATCGTGTCTACGATTCCACCCTGCTGCATTATGATAGGACCTAAACCTATATCGAACCGTTTTTCAAGCCATATATCAACAAGCTTTTCCCCCGTAGGTTCTCCTCCATTTTCCTCAGCAATTCTTTTGATTAATCTGCCTTCAAGCTCTACGAAATCTGTTTCGCCTTCGGAGATAAAGATAATCGCTACCTTGTTCTTTATTTGCCCGAAGTATCTTGCAGTTTCAGGTTCATCAAATATTCTGACCACTGCCGGCTTGGCATCGCCCCGCAGAATTTTCCGGACAACTTCCAACGCTACTCCAATGGATGGGAAAGCAAACGATTGTTTTATTGTTCGTTCCGGTAAAGGATGAACCGAGACCACTGCCTTTGTCACAATGCCAAGTGTTCCTTCACCGCCTAAGAACAGCTCTTTTAATGAGGGTCCCGTGGAGCGTCTTGGAACTGGTTTGATATTGAGGAGATTTCCATCGGGGAGCACCACCTCCATTCCTAAAACCATATCCTCGATTTTCCCATATTTTGTGGAGAACTGCCCCACAGCACGTGTTGCAATCCACCCTCCGAGAGTGGAGCAATGGAAGGACTGAGGAATACTTCCCATTGAATAGCCTCTGTGATTCAGCTCTCGCTCAAGATTTGCCCCGATGATTCCTCCTTCAAATTCAGCAACGAGCGAGGTTTCATCCAGGGAAATAAACTTATTCATTCTCTGAAGGTTTAAAACAGCGTCTCCTTTAATGGGAATAGCACCACCAAGCACACCAGAACCAGCACCGAATGGCGTGATATGAACCTTATATTCATTGGCATATTTCAGGATGCTCTGTATTTCCTGGCTATTCTTGGGAGAAATAACTACAGAAGGAAGTGACGGCAATTTGCCATATTGTGAAAGGAATACTCCGTATAACCAGTAGTCAAGACTGTAAGAAATGAGGTCGCATTCACTTTGTGATATATTTTCCTCTCCAACCGCACCTTTTACCTTTTCAATAAACTTGGAGGGCACCTCCCCCCTTTTTGACATAAAAGTCTCTATATTCATTAACGCCCCGCTTTTTATAATGCGTGCATATTGTAGCATTCTTTAGCAGGTATGATAACCTATTTAAAGGGGGATTCGTGAACAATTGCATTGTTTCCCATTTAACACAACTCGATAGACGGTCACATTGTTGATAACGGACTAGCCAGGGAAATTTGAAATCAAAGTCAAAGTGAGCTAGACTGCTTCGGTTGGTGTCCATATCAAATGCACGAATTTGGGGTGACTGAAAGTATTCTTGACATTGCTTTAAAGGAAGCCAATAAGGCTCAAGCCAGGAAGATTACCAAGATTAACCTTGTTGTTGGTGAATTGACAGGTTTTATGCCCGATTGCATTGAGTTTTATTTTGATTTTATGAGCAAAGACACCATCGCTGAAAAAGCCGACCTTCACTTCGAATCAGCGCCAGCCCAGGTTCGTTGCCGAAGTTGCCTCACTATTTTTCACCCCAAAGATACTTTGTGGGCCTGTCCTGAATGCCAAAGACAGGGTGCAGAAATAGTGGGCGGTCGAGAGATATACATCGAAAGCATGGAGGTGGAATGAGGAAAATAGAATTAGTGCAGAACATTCTGGAGGCTAACGAATCTATAGCGGCTCAAAATAAGCGGCTACTGGATGAACATGGAGTTTTTGCTATCAATATTATGGCATCTCCAGGTGCAGGCAAGACAAGTCTTATCTTGCAGACTATAGCTAGATTGAAGGGTAAATTAAGGATAGGAGTTATTGAAGGCGATGTCGCTTCAACGCTGGATGCTGAAAAGGTTAAAAACGAGGCTGTAGGAGTGGTCCAGATAAACACAAGAAATATGCCCGAGAGTTGTAGCCTAATTGCAAGTATGCTCGACCCTGCCTTGAAGAAATTGCCCCTGGAAGACATAGATTTGCTCCTTATTGAGAATGTGGGCAATCTTATCTGCCCTTCTGAGTTTGTTCTGGGAGAGCACAAAAGGGTGGTGGTTTCCAGCCTTCCTGAGGGGGATGATAAGCCTATTAAATACCCTATGATATTCGCTGACGCTGATGCAGTGGTGATAAATAAAGCTGACCTTTTACCCTACGTTGACTTCGATATTGCTGTTTTTCGCCGTGCTATTGAAGGGCTGAATTCAAAAGTCAAAATTTTTGAGCTTTCCTGTAAGACTGGTGCCGGGCTAGAAAACTGGTGCTCCTGGGTGCTAAACGGATTGATGTCATCCCAGGGAAGAGGTAATTCGACCTGAAAGATTGCTCTTCAGCAATAGAATAAGCTCAGCATCTCACCGATATTGAATACCTGGGGACGCTTCGCTATGTCGCTGGCTCAACAGATATAGGGTCTAGGCTTCTATCTTGTAGAGTTCTTCTATCTTTTCGGTGTTAGGAGGGCTATAGTGCTCATCCTGAGTTATAGCACCTTGTAGGCACGTTTCCACGCATGTACCGCAATAGATGCATCTGAAAGGATAATACTTTATTTGTCTATTCTCTAAATCAACTTCTATGGCTTCAGCAGGACATACTCTGGCACAATCACCGCACAAATCACATTTGTTGGTGTCAAAATAAATCTTGCCTCTGTACCCAGGGAAAGGTTCCCTTATATCTTTGAAAGGGTAACGTCTAGTAGCAGGTCGGGAAAACAGGTTTTTCACAATCGTCGGAAACATCTGCATTTATATCACCTCTCAGTGCAGGCAATGCAAGGGTCTATGGACAAAGTAATTATCGGCACGTCAGCCATCTCACAGCCGGGCAACATAACTAAATAAGTGGGTATGTTGGCAAAGGTTGGCGTCCTTATCTTCAACCGCTCCAGATGATTTGTTCCATTGCCCTTTAAGTAGTAAAAAACTTCTCCCCTGGGTTGCTCACATCTGGAAACTGCTTCGCCTTCCGGATAGCCATCAACCCTGACCAATATCTCGCCCTCTGGCATCATAGCCAGGGATTTACGCATAAGCTCAACACATTGATAAACCTCTCTGGCCCTGACTATGGTCCGGGCATAGCTATCTCCGGCAGTTTCCACCACCGGCTCGAAGCCCACTTCCTTAAAAGCAGCATAACCCGTTTGCCTAACATCTATAGCCACACCGCTCCCCCGGGCGGTAGGACCAACTGCCCCCAGAAGCTCGGCCTGTTCCTTAGACAACATTCCTTTGCCCACAGCACGACGCTTGATGGTAGCGTCATGGAGTAACGCAGGAGCAATGGTACTATCCACCATCTTCTTGAGGGTAAGGAGCCTTTTGTCTACTTCTTTAGCCATCTCCTTATCTATATCTCTTCTCACTCCGCCAACAATACAGGTGGCCTGAATTATTCTATGTCCAGCAGTCATCTCGGAGATATCCAGAACCATCTCCCTGGCTCGCCATATCTGCATAAATAGACTTTCAAAGCCGAGGGCATCAGCCAGAAGTCCCAGCCACAGAAGGTGGCTATGTGTCCTGGAGAGTTCGCTCCAAAAAACTCGGAGAAATCTAGCTCTCGGAGGCACTTCGACGTTCATCAGGGCTTCAACACCCTGGCAGTAAGTTTGGGTGTGGATGAAGCTACATATGCCACATATTCTATCGGTAATGTGGACATTCTGACGGAAGGTATTAATCTCGGCAGCCTTTTCAATTCCGCGATGAATATAGCCGATTATGGGTGTTACACCAACTACTGTTTCATCCTCTAACTCCAGTTTAAGATGGATGGGCTCGGGAAGCACTGGATGTTGGGGACCAAAGGGAATTACTGTTCTTACTGCCATTCTTATTCCTCCAAGTCGCAGCGCCAGCACCGCTGGCCCTCTGCAATGGCCATCTCTTGGGTTAGTCCAAGCTCCACTTCATCAAATCCCCC
>CAZYNG010000025.1:0-10140 GCA_964648615.1 uncultured Dehalococcoidales bacterium
AATCTGCAGGAGGGTCATACCGAGTATCCACTATCAGGTGGATGATATTAAGGTTCGGGTCTAACTTTTTTAGGTCATCGAGGTCTACCCGTTCAAACCTCTTTTTATTGTTGAGGTAGGCCTGTTCGGTGAGTGCGTTTGATTCATAGTCCTCTTTGGTTCGTCTCAGTATCCTCCCGATAGCTACCTCCTGCGGGCAGTCTGTCTGAAGGATAACCAATGTGTTGTTGTGTTTAGCTGCTATTTCAGCGGCACGCCTCCGCAGCGACTGAGTGACGAAGGTGGCATCAATTATCACGCTATTGCCCTTTTTGGCAGTCTCCTCTGCCCTCCGAAATGTTTTATCATAGACCATCGTTCGCTTGTCCATATTTGAGGCAAGTTCTTCATCGAATATATCCTCGTTTTTCAGCACTTCCTTCCTGACCAGGTCAGTTCGAACGATAGGATAGCCCTTGATCTTGGATATTTCTTCGCTGGTCTCTGTCTTCCAGGTGCCGGGAAGTCCACAGGTGATGAGCAAGATGTTATCCCTCAATTCAGCTTGTATGAATTTCCCAAATGGCTCTTTCAATTTGCCACCTCCTTCCCTCTGTTTAATGATGGTTAACTTCCGCGCAGCAGTCAAATCTATATTATATATACCCTTCAGCAAGGGCGAAATAGCTCTTAGCCACAGCCAAAGCTCCTTTTTTTCCTCCGCCGAGATATAGGAGTCATCGAGCTTGAAGCTTTCCACCTTGCCCCTCACGTAAGCCCGGTAGCATTTGTAGAAGTCGAGCAACCTCGGCAATTCCACGTCATTTGGATTCTCTCCAAACTCATAGCAAACGCTCGCCCACTGCTTGCGCTCAGGAGGTCGGCTTGCGAGGAGCCTTCGCTGCTTTACGCCGAGCCAAAACCCATCCGATGACTGTGACAAAACCTACCATGCACAGCCAGGCAAAAAGGTCGCCAATCCGTGAGTAAATGGTTGTAACACCTTTAGTCGGAACGTAGGCAATCATTACTGGATCTTCGCTTGTGAAATAGTTCGTAAGTCCCAACACCCGTCCCTGATAATCCGTAGCAACCGAGAACCCCTTGCTGCTCGGGCGGACCAGTGAGAAACCATTTTCAATCGCCCGGAAAATCGCCATTCGCATGCGAAGAGAGGCAACCTCCTCCCGCTCGTTCGCCGGATTGAATATCACGTCTACTCCAGCCTCCCCAGCCTGGCGAATCAGGTTGGGGAAATCCATATCAAAACAGATTACCGCAGCAATCTTTCCGTAGGGCGTGTCCAGGGTTAAAATTTCACCATCTCCACGCACAACGGGTTCACCCGGCACAGGTCGAGCTTTGAAGTATTCCCAGGCAATCTCCCCCGACGGTTCAATGCAGACGATTTTGTTCTCAACCAGACTTTGGCCGGATGTCAGCGTAGCTAGTGCCATGCCCAGATAAATCCCTTCCTGACTAGCAATCGTGCCACCGCGCTCGATAAGTGCAGCCTCGTCTTCCTTCAGTACGTAACCAGCGCCCTCGCTCCAGAAAATGATTCTGGCACCAGCACGAGCTTCCCGTTCGCTGCGCTCAAGCAAATCGTCGATATTAGCATTGAACTCTGCACGAATAGATTCCAGTTCCGTCTCTGTGATTTCTCCTTCTAGAAAGCGTTGCGCGGAGTCCCAAACATCCTGACTCGTCTCAAATATTTCAGTCGCGGGGATGGCTGCCATTCGGATGGTGTCGGATGATGGTGGGGAGATAAGGGATGCACCGCCGGCGAGCAACAACACAGCCAGTATGCCAGCATATGTCACCACGCCCCTCCAGACTTTCTTCCATTCAAACTGCTGCTCCCAAGCCCAGTTCACTGTAGATGCAAACCAGGCGAGCAGGAAGGTTATTCCTGATAGTCCCGTAACCGACAGAATCTGTAACAAAGGCAGGTTGCCATATTGGGTGTATGCCAGCGAACCAAAACTGCCATAGGGACTTACTATTGTCATGATGTATTGCATCGTTACCATTGCCAAAGGAAACACCAGCGTTGACACAAACCCCTTCAGTCGGGGAGCAAGCAGGCGGTCAATCAGGAAGATCGAGGCGTTAAAGAGACATATTATCACCACGAAAATGAGATAGCCTATGCCTGGAATGGGCACCACACCTTGCCAGGCAAAATAAAACGGAACCATAGACACAAGCGTATAGATAATGAATCCACGTTTAAGTGGCTGTGTTCGCCAGAAGCGAAGCGCAAAGACCAGGAATAGCCAGGTCGCAACGGGAATGTTCCACTTTCCATTCGAAAACAAGATAAATATGGCTGCAAGAGCCAGCCAAAGGAAAGACCAGTAGTTTGACTTCTTTGTGGCGATTGATTGTTGTTCCATTATGATAAATCTCCTTTTATGCTATCCATCCTATGGGATAGAAAAAATTATTGTCAATAGGAATAAATGACTTCTGAACTTAAATGCCATCGCCACCTCACCTTTATGTCCTTTTCACGTAGCACCGAAATAGACGAACTCCGGGGTTGCCTAATCCGATTTATTTTGGCCTATTCTGTACATATTATATACGATGCGGCAAGCTCGAAATAGTTTTGAGCCACAGATAGAACCTTCGCCTTCTCCTCTTCAGGGATATAAGGGTCGTCCAGCTTAAAGCTTTCCACCTTTGCCCTGACATAAGCTCGGTAACATTTGTAGAAGTTGAGCAACTTCACCAATTCCACGTCATGGGATAGCTTTACATAAGTGTTTACCAAGTGTTTTGATAGATCAGCCCGCTGATAGCGGTCTAAATCCATAGCTAAAAAGGCAATTTCCGAGGCCACATCGCAGTATCTGAATCTGTCGTTAAATTCAATGCAGTCATAAATGCAGATACCGTCAATGAAGCAAACATGGGCGGCATGAAGGTCACCGTGGCAGTCCTTTATTCTGTTTTCATTTACCCGCTTAGCGAATAAAGCACTATTATTATGAATAAAATCGTTGGTATATTTCTTAATTCGTTCATATTGTGAACGCGGTATGGAAATATCGATGTATTTTTCGGTTTGAGAGAAGTTCTCATCGGTGTTCTGACGAATGACATCCAGTTTGCCAAAAGCAGCGATTCTAGAGTTTGTTTCCGCCTTTTGATGAAAATCAGCTAACTTATCGGCTACCCGTGTTACCATTTCCGAAGTTACCTGGTTTTGAACTAAGAGGGCATCCATCATACGGCGTTGAGGCAGTTGCCGCATTTTGACCGCATATTCAATTGCCCTGCCCTTTCCTTCAATGTGCATCCCCTCCTTATCCCTGGTGATAGCCACTACATCGAGATAGGCATCAGGGCAGAGGCGTCTGTTCAATTCTAATTCCTGGTAGCAAAAGAAGCGGCGTTTCTCTAAAGTGGTGTAATCGAGGTATCCTAAGTCTACCGGCTTCTTCACCTTATAAACATATTCGCCGGTGAGGAAGATGAAGGACATCTGAGTTTGCACCAATTGTATCTCTGGTGGTCTATGAGGATAGGGCTCCGGTTTAAGCAGAGCCTCGATTATAGATGATGGTGTGGTCACTAGTTTATTGCCTGATAACCAGCTAATTTATGACAAAGCTTTGAAGGACACGAAAGTCCTTTCCCCTTGCTCATGTGTGGGATCTGCTGCGTGGGTAGCCTCAACATAATCTAGCGCTACAGGTGTTCCAATTTTAATCTGTTCCGGTCTGGAGGTATCTATCCCTGAGATACGGGCGCAAATCTTGGCGCCTTCCTCCAGTTCCACAATGCCACAGCAATAATACTTTTCCCTGCCGTACCCTTCCTCAACCATTAAAGGAGACCCCACAGCAACAACGGTATAAGCCACAAGCTTCCCCCTTCCCTTCATTTCCTCCAGCTCCATTTCACTACCGTGACATTCAGGGCAGATGGGTTTCGGGGGCACGGCTAAATGACCACATTTCTTGCATCTCGAGCCCATCAACTTATGTTCGCTGAGTAATTTATTGTAGGCCAGACTGTATAATTTATTTTCAGCTACTTCTGTTAGTTTGTTTTCTAGAGCCATTGATACTACCTCCTCTCAAAGATATTGACTACAATGGTAGAGCCGTGTGCCCCAGCATTATGTGTTAATCCCAAATCGACGTCCTTTTTCTTCACCTGTCTTGGTCCAGCCTCTTCCCTCATTTGCTTGAATATCTCCACTATCATTCCCGTGCCTGATGCTCCGATAGGGTGTCCTTTAGCTTTAAGGCCGCCATCTGTATTGATGGGCAGCTTACCATCCAATCTATTTTCTCCCTCCCGGATTGCTTTCGCTGCCTCCCCTGGCTCATAGAATCCCAGGTCTTCCATGCCAACTAATTCAGCTATGGTGAAGCAGTCGTGAACTTCAGCAATTTTTATATCTTGAGGACTAACGCCTGCCATTTCGTAAGCTTCCTTTGCTGCCAGTTTAGCAGCCCTCAGTGAAGTCAACTCATCTCTTTCGGCTAAGAAGTAATCGCTTGCCTGCCCAGTTCCAATTACATAAATTGGTTTATCGCTAAAGTTTTTAGCGATGTCCTCGGCGGCAAGCAAAACACATGAAGCGCCATCACAGATGGTGGAGCAATCGAATAACCTCATTGGCCAGGCAATGACGGGATTCTGCTTTGGGTCATGCAAAAACTCCATTTCATCTGCCCAGTGAGGCTCAGGAAGCCCTTTCTTCACTGCCGAGGCTGCCCGCCTTTTCATGATATCTGGGATGGAAGCATCGAAGTGAGCATGGGGATTAAGCCCACCATTATAGTGATTTTTTATTCCCAGTCTCATGAAGTCTTCGACGGTGGTGCCGTATTTTGCCATGTGGGCTGTAGCTATAGTGGCGTAAATTCCGGGAAAGGTTTCACCAGCAGGAATCTCAGTGTCGGGGTCCATGGCAGCAGCGAGGACTTCAGTTACATGTGGGGTATCCAGGTTGGTCATTTTTTCCAGACCACCAGCGAGGACGATATCGTAGATGCCAGAGGAAATAGCGATGACTGCTTCTCTGAAGGCGACTCCGCTGGCAGCGCAGGCATCCTCGAATCTGATAGTTGGCTTGGGAACAAGCCCGATGCGATTAGCTACTGCGGGGGCAACGTGAACTTGCCGCTCAAAGAGGTCGCTACTTATGTTTCCCAGATACAGGGCATCGATTTCATTGGGGTCAAGTCCTTTATCTACTGAACTTCTCAGTTCATTGTAAGCCTCGACAAACAAGTCTTGACCTCTTACTCCCTTGGGATAAACCCCGAACTTTGATAGTCCTGCTCCTATAACAGCAACGCCACGCCCCAACTTGCGTTTCTTTTGAATCATAAATTACCTCCGCTCATTGAAATCTGTAATTATATTATTTTTGGACGACATTTACTACAGAAGCTGGCCTCTTTCCAGTCGGTGTCAGCAAGACAATTTGAAAAATGCATAACGCACCTGGGGTCAGGGCAGTGTTCTAAGCTGAAGGTGTGTCCTAGCTCGTGGACTATCTCCTTGGTCGCTCTTTGTATAAACAAGGTTCTGTCTGGTGGCAAGCCATAATATTCCTGCCTCAAGCGGCATAAAGATATGATTACCACTTTGTGGACAATATCAGCTTCGCCGAAGACGAAATTAAGCCCCGGGGCATAAAGGTCGACCTCGGTTATGCCCACCACTCTCTCATCCCTTTCCCTTCGCGAGGTAGACAGGGCGGCTATTAACTTTGAGGCATGATATTGCCCTCTTTGTGCATCATAAGCATGGACAAGGTCGCTGAATCCTGGCTTTATCTCCACAGGGCAATCAAAAACCAGCTTGATTTTCTCCTTAAGCTCATCCATCACCTCGTCAGCTACATCACCCAGTGGTTTAAGCGTGACTTTCATTTTCAGCTAACCAGCTTTGCATTTCTGCTAATGCTTGTCTCCTATTATCCCCGGTTACCAAAAGCGTCTTAACTTCAGGATGGTGCTTGATTTCATCGCAAAAAGGATTTGGATTGAGCATGATTGTGCCCAAGACCCTTTTACTACCATTTATTGCCTGCCACACTGTTTCCCTGAATTGTGGTGATAGAAGCTCCATCTTGCCAATTTCATCGATCAGTATTACATCACGTTCCCGTAATGCTTGCTGAATTGCTGAAACGCCCACCTTATTCAAGCTATCAATATCAACTTTATATTTGCTTACCTGAAATGGGCTGGAGAAGTTAACATGCGCCAGGATTGCCTCTTTACCATCCAGGGTAATTATCTTGAATCCCTGCCTTATCCCGCTGCTTCGTATTTCTTCAGTATAAAAGCCGCCGACTTTGGTCCCAGTTCTAGCTATAGCTTCCTTGATGAGGCTGGTTTTGCCTGTGCCTGGCTTGCCGGAGAGGAGCAAATGTTGGGAAACTTTGTCCTCCTTTTTGTTTCAAGTTTGATTTTGGGCAATCATTTTGCGGAGTTCCACACACATCTCCGGCACCTCGAGCTTCATGGGACACCTGACCTTGCATCTTCCGCAGGTGAGGCAGGTATATATGATGGGAGCTGCCGTCTCCAGACTGCCGGTGACTTGAGCTGTCCACACCGCTCCGATGCCGGCGAAATATTTGTCGCCGAAATAGCCGGCAGTCACCGCAAATATAGGGCACTCATACAAGCATCCTCCGCATCTCAGGCAATAGAGTGCTTGCCGTAACAGGGGGTGTTTTGCCAGTTTCGTTCGTCCCGAGTCGAGAAACACAACGTGTAGTTCCCTGGGGCCATGTGCACCGTATGTGGTAACTTTCTCTATATCTCCAGTCTTGCTCGGACCTGACACCAAGCTCACATAAGCTGGGATATTATAGTTGGCATATCTCCAGGTAACCTCAGCTACCTTCCAGGCATCATGGAGTGTGGGGACGAGCTTCTCCATTCCCACGAGAGCTATGTGCACTGGTGGAGCGCTGGTGGAAAGCCTGATGTTTCCTTCATTTTCAATAAGGAACAGCGCGCCGGTATCTGCGGGAACTACATTAGATCCGCTGAGACCGACATCTGCCTGAAAATATTTTTCTCTTAATAGCTTCCTTACCGTGGCTACTTCCTCGGCTATGACCGGCGCAACTTTCTCTCCTGTTATATTAGTCAAAAGCGTGGCAACATCTTCTTTGGGGACATGGATTGCCGGAGACAAAATATGCATTGGTTTTGACTTCAACTGCTGGATGATAAATTCTCCCAGGTCTGTCTCGTAAACTTCGTTGCCCAACTCCTCCAGATGTTCCCGCAAACCAATCTCCTCCCCGGTCATGCTCTTGCCCTTGACGATTAGCTTGTCCTTTCCCACCAGTTCGCTGATAATCTTCAGCGCTTCCTCAGCGGTGTCTGCTATATAAGCATGTCCCTTGTTACCCTCTATGGTCTCGCAGGCTTGCTCAGCAAGTTCCCTCATCCTGCCAATGGAGTCTTCTTTAATTTTCCTGACTTCTTCAGCAAGCTCAATGGTGTGGGGGAACTTCTTTAATGCATCGTTGGTATTTGCCCGGTAGCTTTTTATAGCTCGGGATAAAGCGGTGCTTATCCTATCGTTACGAGCTGCCTCCATAAGCTGCGTCTTGTATGCTTTGAATTGAGACATCTTACCTCCTCAAAGCTCGGTCAACTACCTGAGCTAAATCCAATACTTCTAAATGATTTCTCCTCAGGCCTTTGAGCCCTTCTTCAAGCTGCATCACACACGCGGGGCAGTGGGTGATTATCATTGATGGATTTGTTTCCATAAGCTCCCTTGCCCTGTTCACCGCCAAAATGTGGCTTAATTCGGGAAACACCATCTCAAATCCACCTCCGCCACCACAGCAAGTTGCCCATTCTCCAGTAGTCCATTCAGGTTCCTTAAGCTCAAGTCCCTTTATGGAGTTCAGTACCTGCCTTGGCTCATCAATCACCCCCAGGTAGCGTGCCAGTTGACAGGGATCATGATAAGTAACCTCAACCTTTTGGGGCATCTCGAGGGGAATATTTCCCTCCTTAATTCTTTCCCAGACAACCTGGCAGAAGTGCTTGATTTCAATGTCAAAGCCCGCCACATAGTTGGGGAAGAGGTTGCGCAGTGCGTTGGTGCATGAAGGAACCAGCCCGATTATCTCCTCCACACCCAGGGACTTGAGCTTGCCATAAGTTTTCTGGCAGTGTTTGGCGAATTCAGCTTCCAGACCAAAAAAGTAAAGTGGTGCTCCGCAGCAGGGCTCCTCTTCATAGAGGTAACCGAAATCGACCCCGAGTTTAGTTAGTACGTTGACGGCACAATTCAGGGTCTCGCTGTAGTGGTCATCTCCTCCCAGAGGAAGCTTGCTATACACAGCGGTAAGGTCAACCCCTACCTTCTTGAACGCCCTGGCTATCCCGGTTGTCTTTTCAGCATCCAGCCCGTGTCTCTCAAATTTGCTCAGTGCATCAAGCATGGTTTTGGCATGCCTCAGGTATTGATAGCCACATCCAGCGAAGAAAATGGTCTTATTTCTCCTGGGTAAACTTAAGCCTTTGGCCCACTCTGCTTTCGCCCCGGGTGAGGCTCCGAAGATATTGTCCCGGGAAGAAATGTTGTCGGCAATGAGAAGCATACCCTTGGGAATAAGGTCATCTCTTTCTTTGGGCACTTTATCCTCCTTAAGCGTTTCCTACGGGCCTTCTCCCTGAAAATTCGGAGAATCCTCAAGTAGCTTACTTTGTGGCAGCTAATTTCTGTGCTCTTCTTTTTTCCTTGAGCTTCTTGCGATGCTTGCAGTGTTTTAACGCCGCCACTCTTTTCTTTTTGTTCATGCTTTCTTGCTGTAAACGGAAATAAATTTGCTTAATGAGCGGTCATAAGTTGCTTCAACCTCGGGAGGAAACAAACAACCAGGAAGCTCACCAAGTTCCCAGTGGTAACGGATGCATTCGCAGCATTTCCCTTTCCTGGAGCATGGTTCATAGGTACAGGGGCATCTGGATTTGTTGACCTCTATCTGACACTCCATTTCGTAGCCCCCTATTATACACTATATTTCTTCCTTAGGTTATGGGATAAATTAGCTACCAGTTCCAGAGCCTGGCGTGCTGCCTCGGGTGATAAGGATGCCAGTCCGCAAGAAGGGGTTAGCAAACTTTGCCTTAAGATTTGCTTAAAGCTGATGCCATTTTTAGTGAATGGTGCTATGGCTTCTCCCAATCTATCATACAGGCTGGACACAGTTTCGGTGGATAGGGCTTCTTCATTATTAGGGACAATTCCCCAGGCGATGGCACCTCCTCGCTCGAGGAACGATTTTACTTCACCGGGATAGCAACTGAAGGAGGAGGCGTAATTGTAGGCATCCATGCTGAGGATATCAATTGATGTTCCTAGAAGGACGGGCCAATCGGTATTGCCACAGCAATGCAATCCTTTTAGTCCCTTAATCCCCTGCAAAACCTCCTCTAACAAAGTAGTGATCTTGTCCTCAGGGACAGGGGTAAAGACTGAACGAAGGGAGACCAGATACGGCTCATCAACGAAGACGATGGTGTGACGCGATATTTGCCTTAGAGCATTTTCCTGCCACGCGGCTTTTAGCCGTAGGAACTTAGCCGTAGCTTCAGCTAGATTCTCATTGTAGAGGATGCCTAGGCCCTGCTTGTCGGTAACCATCAATCCCCAGGTAATAGGCCCTGTTATTTGACCTTTTACCATGTCTAATTTCGGCGTTTGGGAAAGGAAAGCATGGAATCCCGCAGCATATTCAAGGGAAACGGCATATTTATCAAAATTACCTTGCTCAGCGTCAAAGTAAACCTGTGTTAGTTCTGTTTCAAAGTCTGCTCCTGGTTCAATATGGATTTTGTCCCCGTTTACCGCTATTCCCGGGAAGCCTTCGCTAAATTGAATACCCATATTTTCCTTGGGAGAACGTGGTGGCAGTTGAGGCCAGGCAGGTATATCGGGAAGATATTTCATAACCAGAGAGCAAGCCTCTTCCGGGTCAGTGTGAGGCATGCTGCCGATAGCTGTGGGTAAACAACTGAACTCTAACTTAGCCAAATTCCCTCCTGTCTAAGTACTTCCCGATAAGCAGTCTTAAATCCCTCTTGGCTTCCGCTGATATGTATTCCGGGGAAGTGGCGATAGCGTCCTTGAGGGCGGTGGCGC
>CAZYNG010000026.1:0-6596 GCA_964648615.1 uncultured Dehalococcoidales bacterium
CCCAATATGCCACCGATGATGGCTCCATGCAGCGCCCAACCATAGGGTGAAATAATTTCGGAAGGGTTTACCCCATAGAGTAACCACGGTTGAATGAGGTAAGCTAACTTCCCTCCGATAATGCCACCGATGATCCCCCAAAAGAATAGATTATAGGTGGTGCTCTCTGGGACAGCACGCTGCTTCGTCTCTCGAAAGGTGATGACTAACAGTGTTACCACGGCCGCAACCACCATAATCCCATACCATCTTACTTGGAGGGCGCCGATGGAAAAAGCGACAGGGTCTATGCTGATGACAAGCAATTATCCCTTCCTTTTGGATAGCTTGAACCATGGATGATAGCTAATTATGGCATCGCGGTCTAATTTACCGTGGACGAAATAATTGGCGATTCTCAAGTAGTCTGCTACCCTATCAGGCATCAAAAAGTGCTCCTCGACATATTCATGGGCTTTCTCTCCAACCAATTCCGCTTCTTTTGGGTTTCTTAACAAGCGGATTACCTTGCTAGCAGCCTTTTTTGCCGAAGTAACAAAGAAGCCAGTCTCTCCATCTGTAACCTGAATGGGAATTGCCCCAACTTCCCGGGTTATCACTGGCTTGCCCTTCCACATGGCTTCGGTGATAACTAGCCCAAATCCTTCCTTGATCGAAGGTTGCAATATTATCCTGGCAGCTCTTTGCAAAGCATTTACCTCTAGGGCATTAACGTCTCGGTCATCCGAAAGCGTGATAATGTGAATGTCAGGGTCATCTTTCGTTTTCTCACATATCTGGTTGAAGATTGCTTCACCCTCAGGGTCATCGAGAGCCATATTGCCAGCTATTATTAGCTGGCATTTTTCTTCAGTTCGGGCAATTTTGTGAGCTTGAATGGTCAAGTAAATTCCCTTCCAGGGGTCAAATCTCCCTATCTGGGCTAGCATGGGCATACTCTGGTCTATTTCATATTTCTCCAGTACGTGTGTGATTTCGCTTTGGGTCAATTCCTTGTTCTTGTTGGAAAGAGGGTCGATGAACGGAGGGATTATGTATTTGTGTAAAGGCCAGTACTCCACAACATAGTGGGCGCCGGAGAATATCGCCGCATCATAGAAATCAGCACAGAACGTGATGAACTCGTATAAAGTGGGATTGGCTTCCAACGTCTGTTCTTCCACATCGATATGGGATCTCCAAACCCACTTCTGTCCTTTCTTTTTTAAATAGCGAGCCAAAGCTAACGGCTGTGGATCATGCACGACTACTATATGTGGCTTATAATCGCTAAGGTCTTTGGAGTACAGGTCGGCGTTTTCCTTGAGAGTATTGTAATATGTCCTTATCATTTCAAGAGTGAGGATTCCTTTCTTGCCTTGCAAAAGATTGTGAATAGTTTTTGTCACTTTATAAAAAGGCTTGGTGCCACGCATGACTTTCCATTCGTCCTCTACCCCCAACGCATTCAGGAATGGCACTTGAGAGTAAAGCATCTCAGCTACGCCGCCACCTACCGCTGTCGAGTTAATCCCTAACATCTTTATTCCCTTGAGTTTGCGGGCAAGTTTTTCCAGTGTCTCCATCCGCTCCTCACCCACTATGGGAATATAATCCTGTAAAGGGGATACCGAAAGGGACTCCAGTCCCTTTCTTCGGCTATACATGGTGCCGTCCTCCAAAGGCAGTTTTTTCTCCACTTGCTCAGTTGCATCTTTTATTTGAGTTTCCATCCTACTCCTTATTGCGGCTATGACAGAATGTAGCTAAAAATCTTAAACCATAATGATACAGGAACTTGAGTTAGGATAAAATACTACTAACAAAGTTTTCGGCATCAAAGTGGGCTATGTCTTGTAATCTCTCACCAGTGCCTACATAAGCAATGGGTATGTTTAGTTCATGGCAAATAGCAAATATTATTCCTCCCTTGGCGGTGCTATCTAGTTTAGCTAAGAAAATCCCGGTTATACCTACAGCTTCAGTAAAATACTTTGCCTGAGTTAAGCCGTTTTGTCCTGTAGTGGCATCCAATACCAATAAAACTTGGTGTGGTGCTGTGGGGTCAAGCTTAGCAGCCACTCTCTTGATTTTCTTGAGCTCTTCCATAAGATTAAACTTAGTGTGGAGCCGACCAGCGGTATCGATAATAGCTACTTGGGCGTGACGGCTGCGTGCGGCCTGGATAGCATCGAAGACAACTGCTCCGGGGTCGCTACCTGGCTGGTGAGCAATAACTTCAGCATCAGTTTTCTCTCCCCAATACTCTAGCTGGTCTATAGCTGCTGCCCTGAAGGTATCAGCAGCTGCTAAGATGACTCGCTTCCCTTGCGAGGTAAGACCATAAGCCAGCTTGGCTATGCTGGTGGTTTTCCCTGAGCCATTCACCCCTACTACCAAGATGACTTGAGGTACTGAGTCAGCGTTAATCGGCTTTGGCGGGATGTTTAGCAAATTTATCATCTCATTCTTCAGAGCTGACCTTATTTGAGAGGCTTGTGTCAGCTTATCCAGTTTCACTCGTTGCCTGACTCTATCTGTGAGTTTCTTCGTGGTTTCCACACCGACATCAGCCGAAACAAGCAATTCCTCAAGCTCATCCCAAATTTCTTGGCCCACAGAACCCCGGTCGAAAATATGAGCTATTTTGCCAAACCAGGCTTCCTTACTTCGCTTTATCCCTTGCTCAAGCAATGTAATCTCCCGCAAATTGCTGGATTTAAATATGATATCACCATTATAACCGTATTGCTGACTATTATTTTCTATTGAGAAAGGGCAACTATGGCTGCTCTTTGATGAATAGTAGTGGATAGGCTATGTCGCTGAGGCAGCAAGGAATCCAAACGGCGAGGAATAGGAATAAGAAAACGAAAGGGAGCAAGGGAAGCCAATTCGCTGTTCCAAATGAGGTGAAGTAGAATAGCGATGCCCAGGTACTCAACAATACATGTCCGAAATGTGGTATTTTGGTTGTTTGCTTCCAATAACCGATTGCGATGCCAAGAAGTGCTGCACCGTTTACCACTATCCACTTTTCGATTCCAATAACGGGGATTTTTGAGGTTTCAATAAAAGGCACATGGAAGCCCATTTCGATATGAAGCAAAGTTCCTCCCAGATAAGGGACTAGAACGTCGCTCATGGTAGCTATTCCGATTGAGCCTGTCCAGCCGATTAAAACCGCTGCCCAAATTTTAGCCTTCTTGTATTTGGTGTACATTGCAGTGGTTACCAGCGCGCTTAATACAACGTGGATTGGGTGTAAGGTGTAGAAAGCAGTCTGGGAAATCTGGGTGGGAATATTACCAAAAACTATTATCACCATGATGATAATTCCGGTAAGAGCTCCAAGGGCAGTGAAAGGAGCGTGTCTTCTGAGTTCCTGTGCTATCCTCTTAAGCATCTTTTATTTAATGGATTGAGGTTAAGCGTTTTTTCGCTTTTGGTGTTGCTTCCTATAGCAATTGGGACAAAGCCCCGAAGATTCAGAGAAATGGTGTTCAGTATGAAAACCAAGGTTCTGAGTAGACTTGCTTTCCTGGAGACACAAGTGTTGGTCAACAAATTCTTGGGTAGTTCCACAATTGTGGCAGACCATGAAGCGGTGGCAACCTTCTTTAGTGCCTAAGGTGCACTTCACAAATCCACCGCTCGACAAAATTCTGTGAGCTAGATTGAGACTACAGAACAGGTCGAGTATGCGGTAGATGGTAACATGGTTTAGATGCTTGCCTTGTTGGCGCAAAAGCCTTTGTATGTCATAAGGTGAGAGTGATTTTTCCACATCCTCGAGAATCTCAAGCACCTGCCTTCGTGGCTTAGTAACTTTATAGCCCTGAGTTTGCAGGACACGGATTGAGTCTTGAACCACAGGCATATTGTATGAAGGTGCAAGCTTAAATGCAACAATGTTGCGATTACGGCTGTGCTAAGCAGTCAGTTCCTGAAGTATTATTATCGCTGCCTTCTTATCCAGTGGCTGGTTGTTGTTGCCACACTTTGGCGATTGGATGCAAGATGGACACCCGTCTGAACAGGGGCATTCCTGAATTACCTTCAAGGTAGCTTGCCATAGTTCGGTTATCATCTCAAATCCCTTCTCAGCAATGCCAATGCCCCCAGGATAGGCATCATAGATGAAGATTTGTGCCTTTCCGGTGTCAGGATGAAAAGGAGTAGAAACGCCGCCGATATCATTTCGGTCACAGAGAGCGAATAAAGGAAGTATAGCTATGGAAGCATGTTCACAAGCATGTAACCCCCCATGGAAATCAAGTCCAGCGTCAGTTATCCTATCGATTGCCTTTTGCGGCAAATCAAACCATAAAGCCTGGGTGAAGAAGCTCTGTGGTGGTAAGTCAAGCGGCTCCTCGGCGATAACTTCTTCAGTGAATTGCCTCTTTTTCTTAAAGCCAATTACTGTGGTGGTAACATCCACATTTCCCAGGTAGACTTTTATACCTTTATGCTCTTTTTCTCTGGTTATCTTTGTAACACTCAGGTCGGTGATTTCCTTGGCTTGAGTGTAGTAATCAACTTGCGTTGGGGTTGCCATGGCAGTGCGGGTGTTTAGGTCAAGTTCGACGATTAAATAGGACTCTCCTTGGTGGAGGTAAATGGCGCCAGGGTGTATTTGAGAAAAAGCAGCGCTTTCCTCTACGGTCTCTAACATACATCCTTGTGAAATATCAAACACAGTATAGTTATTCTTCGATGTCGCTCGTATATTTATGTCTTGGGCGGGATAAGCGACAGTGGGAGAAAGATACCACTTATTCCCAACTTGCCTCATTTTGCCTTCACACACTAGCCTGTCCATTTCTATTTCAGTGTTACTGCCAAAGAAGTCTTTATCGCCACTATCGAGAGGCTTTTCCCAGGCAGCGCATAGAAGATGAGGTTCGAGGATGTATGGATTTTCGGGATTGACCAAGGCATTATCGAAGTTCTTGCTGAAGAAGAAATCTGGATGCCGCATGATGTATTGGTCAAGAGGGTTATCCTGGCCAATGAGGAAGCTTAGAGATCTGCCTGTAGTTCGTCCGCTGCGTCCTGCTTGCTGCCAGGTACTGGCAACACTTCCGGGGTAGCCAGTAAGCACCGTAGCTTCCAAGTCACCAATGTCTATGCCCAGTTCCAAGGCTGTAGTAGCTACTAAACCGAGAAGCTCACCGTTGAAGAATTGGCGTTCAATTTGGCGTCTTGTCTCTGGAAGGTAACCTGCTCGGTATGGACTGATTTTCAAGCCAAGGGAAGATGGTAGTTGCTGCCGGGTGTAAATGTAGACAAGCTCGGTTAGCTTGCGAGTGCGTGTGAAGACAAGGCTACGGGTATTGCTAACAATGAGCTGACTGAAAAGAAAGGCTGCCTCGCTGTTGGGACTACGCCTGGTGCTTTTAGTCTCATCGATAATCGGTGGATTCCAAAAGGCAAAATATTTCTTTCCATGAGGTGAGCCATCTTGAGAAATTACCTGAAATGGTAATCCAACTAGATTTTGAGCATGTTCTTTAGGATTGGCAATTGTTGCGGAACAACAAATGAAGCGGGGACTGGAATTGTACAGGGTGCAAACGCGCCGCAATCTTCGCAGCACATTAGCAGCATGGGAACCGAACACACCTCGGTAAACATGTGCTTCGTCGATCACTACGTAGCTTAGGTTGCGAAATAGCCTCGACCATGATTGGTGATTTGGCAAAATGGCAAGGTGAAGCATGTCAGGATTAGTGAGCACTATCCTGGCTTGCTTTTTTATGCGCATTCTCTGTGCCTGTGGCGTGTCACCATCAAATGTAGCTATGGCTCCATTGGAAAGAAACTCAGGACATGCTATTTCCTTCAAGCTGGATAATTGGTCTTGGGCTAGAGCTTTGGTGGGGAAAAGGTAAAGAGCGTAGCTATTTCTGTTCGTTAAAATTGCCTCCAGTGTAGCTAGGTGGTAACACAAAGTTTTCCCGCTGGCACTGGGCGTAGCTATTATTACGTTTTCTCCGGCAAGAGTGAGGTTTAGCGCCTTTATTTGGTGGCTGTAAAGAGAAGATATGCCCAGCGACTCAAGCCGGGCTTTAAGAGCAGGCTTGATATCCAGTGTATCTAGCTCATCGCAGACAACACGTTGCGAAGGAATATGCTGGATGTGAACCAGTTGCTGCCTGTAGACAGGAAGTGTCTTAAGGTGATGCAGGAAAGCAGCAGCATCCATCAGCACTTAGGGAGATGGGAAGGTTTCTACTGTTGAACTTAATAGTTCCAGTTCAGGGTAGTTTTGAGTAATGAACCTGATTGCATTGGACAAAGTTTCATCATTGTGGCTTCTGTGGGTGCTAACGCAGGCAAGTCCCAGCGTGGCTAGCTGCCAGGAATGTTGATTATCCACTTCGGCTACAGAGACATTAAACTTATTGTGTAGCCGGGTAGTAATGGATTTAATTACCCGACGTTTACCCTTAAGGGATTGATTCTCGGGAAGGCGAACCTGTACTCGGCATACACCCACATGCATTCTTGTTAAAGACGATTTGCTATTGTTGTTGAACGACCTGATTAATTATACCTTGAAGTTCTCTCAAAGCCAACCGTTAACTCTTGATGAGGCTAAGGAAAATGTTGAC
>CAZYNG010000026.1:6696-9986 GCA_964648615.1 uncultured Dehalococcoidales bacterium
GAAGTTCTCTCAAAGCCAACCGTTAACTCTTGATGAGGCTAAGGAAAATGTTGACTGCATCTCCGTCGTCTTAGTTGACATAGTCAAGAACCTGCTATTATATGAAAAGGCATTTGTTTTATTTTAATACTCAAGTCATCTTGTGTATAATTTATTTGGTAGATAGCTAACTTTGATATTATCTTCTTTTTAGTGGAGGGGAGATGTTTATTGAGAGTCCAAGGTATACTGAGCGTTTTGGTGCGGTGAGGATAAATGCCGTGCAACGGGTTGTTGCATTGGATTCGGGATTTAAAAGCGAGCTGCCTGCCCACGGTGCCATGGGGGTAATAAAAATAGATGAAGATACCATCAAATCCTTTGAAGGTAGGATGGTGGTGGTGATTCCAATTAAGGACGAAAAACTCAAGTTATTTGAAGGTGTGATTAGTGGCGTGCCACATGATTGCCTGGTTATAGTGGTATCGAATAGCCAGACGGGAAAAATCAATAGGTTCAAAATGGAAAAGGACGCTTTGAATCAAATTTGTCGCTATACGATGCGCAATGCCTTCATTGTGCATCAAAAAGACCCCGTCATTGCTGAGGCTGTCAGGCAAGTAGGATGTGATGCCCTTTTAGGGGAGGATGGGCTGGTACGGGATGGCAAAAGCGAAGCTATGGTAATAGGCTTACTTATGGCCAAAGTGGCAGAAAAAGAGTATGTTGGCTTTGTTGATGCTGACAACTATTTCCCTGGCGCGGTATTAGAGTATGTCAGGAATTTCGCTGCTGGTTTTAGCTTAGCTCAGTCTCCTTACAGTATGGTGAGAATATTATGGCATTATAAGCCTAAAATCTCAGGTGGGATATACTTTAAGAAATGGGGAAGAGTGTCACAAACTACAAACAAGTGTTTGAATGATTTGATTTTCTCCAAAACGGGCTTTGAAACCGACGTGATAAAGACGGGAAATGCTGGAGAGCATGCTATAAGTATAAAGCTTGCTGAGCTTTTGCCTTATGCTTCCGGGTATGCTGTGGAGCCTGGTGAGCTGGTGTACCTCTTCGAAAGTTTTGGCGGTATATTACCTGAGATAGACCATGAGGCTGTAGAACAGGGTGTAGACTTATTTCAAATCGAGACCAGGAACCCTCATATGCATGAGGAAAAGGGAATGCAGCATCTCAAGCACATGTTGCTTGAGGGGCTAGGTACTATTTACCATTCGCCACTTTGTGAGGAAGAGACAAAAAAGCTTATCTTAAGAGAGCTAGTGAATCAAGGAGCCTTAAGCAGTAGGGGAAAACCAGCTCTCCCGCATTTTAATGGCCCGATAGGTAAAGTAGAGGGCTCGAAGTTTACGGATGCTATAAAGGACCACATTGGTGTACTTTATGCCTTACATGAGGAATAAGGGATTTATATTTTATCTGCGAAAGATTGTATTTTCTCTTTTTCAGGCTCGTTAAGCATCTCCTCGTTATATGCTGTGATATCTAAATAAAGCTGGACATGTTCGGGTATTTGCCAGATACGACTCCTGGCATATTGGTAGCCATATCGTGAGGAACTACCCATTTTCTTCTTGGTTATTTTACTGCTGGCATAACCGATTTTGTTAACTAAACTGGCATTAAAGCCATTCTTCTTAGCTATTGTGTCTAGTACGCTGTGGATACCACTGCTATGTTGAGCAGCTTCCTTGCTTCTATCGGCATATTTATTCGGGATTCCAATTTTCTTAGCAAGCTGGCGATGGGGATGCTTTCCCATTCGGTCATTTTCAGAAGTCACTTTTAGTTCCGGAGCTACCCTTCTAGCTAATTTTACTACCTCGGAATCAAGATAAGGAAACATTACTTCCATTTCATGTGCCTTGGCTATCTTATTTTCCCGGTCCAGGGTCTCTACATCAGCCATGGTGAAGTCATCCCACATTCTTCGGGAAAGCTCTTGGCGACCATCCTTGCCTAAAACATCGGGATACCAGCTATATCCACCCCATAGTTCATCTGCTCCCTGCCCCGAGAAGATGACCTTTATGCCATCTTGACTAGCCATGTCAGCTGCGGCGTAAATAGCGATGCCGGCTTCAATTTGAGTGAAATCTCTTTCCTCCACAGCATTGATAACTTTAGGGATATACTTCTGGACATCCTCGATGCTTAATACCTTTACACTGTAGTCAATTCCCATCTTCTTGGCGAATTCCCTGACCAGCATTATATCGGGAGAGTCTGCCAAGCCAGCGGTGTAGGCAGTCACCTTTATTCCATTAAAGGAAGCAATATCCGATACCAATTTTGCGATCAAACAGCTATCGACACCTCCGGATAACAACACACCAACTTTATCGACATCTACTAACCTTTTTCGCACTGAGGAACAAATAGCTTCGTGGTAGTGATTTACAGCTCGCCCTAGGTCCTTTATTTCAATCCCACTTTTACTGAGAAGAAAGGCTTCTTTGATTCTGATGCCGTTTTGATTAAATACGGCGAGCATACTGGCTCGCAGAGGCATGGCATTGCTTAACCCTATTCTCCATAAAGCTTTTTTATTGGATGCAAAAGCTGAAAGATTGTCATCTTTAGCGATATAGAGGGGCTTTGTGCCTAAAGGGTCCCGCATTATTACTGTTTGGTCAGTGTTGCTAGCCACCAAGGCATAATTTCCGTCCAGGTCCTTTAACGCTTTCTTTATCTTTTGTTCAAGGTTGCCCCGGTGTTGTTTCAGTAGATAAACCAGTCCCTCGGCAGTAGCGTTATCAATCAGGCGACGATTCCGAGGGAGCTCAGATATTGTTGGAGATGGGTTATAAAACTGGCCATCAAACATCAATACCAGGTTATCGCCGTAATCTAAATAAGGATACTCCAAATTTTTTATGTCGATAGGTGAAAATAGTTCGGCTAAGCCTGTGTTGCCAGTTACATTTTCAAAGGATGAACTAACCGACCAAGGCTTACCGGCTTGGAAATTAGTTTTGACAACATTTTGGGAGTGCAGGGTTTCCAGCATGGCAATTAGCTTATCCGCTACCTCACTACCATCCTGGCTGAAAACGCCGACTAATTGACTCATATTGTTTCCCCTTTAAAGGGCGACGATGCGCAGTTATTATAACAGGGTGCTTTGGGTAGCACAAGATTGGCAGGCAAGTTTGATAGCCAAACGCGTTGACCTGTGTGGTTGAGACAGGGTAGACTTGGCGTGAGTAGAAAGCTTATGAAAGCAATTATCTTAGTTGGGGGAGAAGGAACCAGATTGCGTCCACTTACCTATAACACCCCCAAAGTAATGGTTC
>CAZYNG010000027.1:0-2444 GCA_964648615.1 uncultured Dehalococcoidales bacterium
CCACTCCCCAACATTCAATGCAGTGGCAGCAGCAGGCATCTGCGGGTCTACAGGAAGGTCATAAACTTCAGGCTTCTCATCTAAAACATACAGCATATGCAAACCTCCCAGCTCATACTCACCATAGAGGTTGGCATCAGGGTGGGTCTCCTTCAGAACCTGGACTCTTTGTTCTCCCTCTATTACCAAGTCCTCCCACTCGCCAAATTTTATCGCTCCGGTGGGACAAGCTTTGGCACAGGCAGGTTCCAGTCCATTGCTGACCCGGTCGAAGCAAAAGTCGCATTTGCCTCCCATCAGCCCCGTCCCAAGTAGCTTATTAGATTCCTTATCCCTCCGAGGAATATCAAAGGGACAGAATTCGATACAATAACCACAGCCACTGCACTTATATCTAACATAGGTCACAAAGCCCAGGGTTGGGTGACGTTGAAGCGCACCGGTAGGACAAACATTAACACATGGCGCATCGGTGCAATGCATACATTGTTCCTTCCTGAAAAGCCACCTTAATGTGCCATCGTTACCATATTCCTTAAATATGATCTTCGTCCAGGTATCAGCAGAAAGGTCAGGGGGATTTTCATATGTCCCCCGATTGGTAGTTTGCTCAGCAGGAAGGTCATGCCATTCTTTGCAAGCTACCTGACAAGCACGACAGCCAATGCACTTAGTGACATCATTAAGCATCGCTTTAGCCATTGTTCATACCCTTTATTTTATACTCTCCTTATATTGCACAAAAATGCCCTTAATTCAGGGATCCCGGTGTTGGCATCAGCTATGCAGGACGTAAGAAGGTTACCGCTGTCACCTTTAGATAATCCCATATAGCCCCAATTCCAGGGTATGGCAATTTGATGAATTTTTCCTTGCCCATTAATGCTAAAAGGACGAAGACGCTTCGTTACCATAGCAAGGGCTTGGACTTCACCACGAGCAGATTCAACAATCACCTTTTCACCATTGGTGATGCCTGTCTCATTGGCCAGTTCCTCACTTATCTCAATAAACATTTCTGGCATCAATTCCACCAGCCAGGGCAAGTTTCTAGTAAAAGAGCCGGTATGTAAATGCTCCACAAGGCGGAAGGTAGTGGCCAGGATAGGATATTTATCTGGGGTACCTTTCTTATCCCAGTTCCATAACTTAAGCACTGGATCGCTTTGTTGAGATGTCATAAGATTCGTAACCGGACTTTCCCACGGCTCATAATGTTCCGGGAGAGGACCATCTAGCCTACCTGGACCAAAGAGATGCGCTCTCCCTTCTGGCTTCATAATAAACGGATATTTGCCGCTTATGCTTGCCGGAGGCCAGCCTCCATCCGGAGCATCGCCTATCCACTCTTCCGTTAGAGAATCCCATCTTATGACTGGACGATTGACATCCCATGGCTTGCCTTCAAGATCCACCGAAGCCCGATTGTACCAGATACGCCGGTTCAACGGCCAAGCCCAAGCCCATTTAGGGAAAAGACCTATGTTGAACGGCCCCGGAGAAGGATCACGCAGGGCCATCATATTTCCTTCTTCGGTGTAACTGCCACAAAAAATCCAGTTGCCTGAGGTTGTTGTGCCATCGGCCTTAAGCTTGGTTAAATCTGGCACTAGCTGACCAGTTTCGAGGTCATATCCATTGATCTCCTTAGCTACCCTGTGAACATCCGGCGGGTCACCATACTCCCACGTTAAGCCGCTAATGACGTCAGCGTTGGGGCCGCCTTCTGTTTCATAGAGCTGTTTCAGTTCAAGCATAAGCCTATTAGTAATCCAGAGATCATCCATTGCCTCACCGGGAGGCTCTATTCCCTTGTAGCGCCATTGCACCCAGCGTGAGCTATTACAGACGCTTCCTTCCTTCTCCAGGGAGCTGGCTGCTGGCAAGAAAAAGACATCAGTGTCAATGCTTGCAGGGTCAACCCCTGGCCTCTTCCAGAAAGCGGCGGTTTCCGTCTCCCATAGGTCAATTACTACCATCCAATCCAATTTCGAAAGAGCCTCACGAATATAGCTGCTATTGGGCCCACTCACCGCGGGATTCATACCCCAACAGATTAAACCTTTTATCGTTCCCGAATGTATTGCGTCCAATAAGGGCACAAAGGAATAATTGCCGCTTCCCTTGGGAAGCCAATTATAACCGTAGTCATTAGCTGCCGTAGCATTATCTCCATACCAGGACTTGAGCAAGCTTACGATATGTGCTTCATGTCCATTAGCCTTGACATATTCTTCCAGAGTCTGTTGGTCGGCTGTGGGTGGAGCAAGAGTCCCTGGCAGCCAGTGAAAAAGCCGACCCTGGAGGCTACAGCCGAGCCCATTTGACGCTCCGGCGATTCCATTAATTCCCCCACCGGCCACCCCCATATTTCCCAGAAGGAGCTGCAATATCCCGTAAGCCCGAACATTCTGAGTTCCCTGGGTATGTTGACAAGCGCCTGA
>CAZYNG010000027.1:2544-6659 GCA_964648615.1 uncultured Dehalococcoidales bacterium
AATACGCTTCCCAGCGAAGCTACGACCTCGACGCGGTTGACCACTTTGCCATCTTTATCTTTGCTAATCCAGTTACTGTCCCGAGTATCCTTAATCCTCCTGGCAATCTGCTCGATAGCCCAATCCCAGGGTTTCTCATCCCAGCTTGTAGCTCCTGGGGAGCGATAGAGCACACTTTTTAGACGCCGTTCACTGTTAGCTAGCTCATATAAGGCTTCACCCTTTGGACAGAGAGAACCCTTATTAATTGGATGGTCTGGGTCTCCCTCGATGTTTGTAATTTTCCCACTTTCCACCGCCATGATCGCCCCACAGCCAACGCCACAATAACAGCAAATGGTGGTCTTCTCACCAATCCTTTTTCTGAGTGGGATATCTATAGGAGCCGCTTCAAGAAAGGATTCGGGACCCAACATCCCCAGAAGGGCAACTCCACCAGCGGTTCCTCCACAAACCTTCAGGAAGTCCCTCCGGGTTAATTTCATATCTATCCCCTAGTGCAAAGTGGTATAATAGCATTATCGAGACTTACCTGTCTATATTCCCTCACACTCTTCTTTTCAAAAAATACTTCTTTTACCCTTTGTCCCCTTTGAGGAGAGAGCAATTATGTAAAGTTGCAAACGATAAGCTGCTATTGGTAACATTTTAGTTTGAATCTCGATGAATTACCTAGTTTTAGTCAAACAGGTGCCTGACATCAAGAATATCCCCAACGATGCCTGGGATATAGAAAAAGGCACATTGAAGAGAGCCCTGTTAGACAACGTATGCAATGAGCTTGACAAGCAAGCATTGACATTTGCCTTAAGCCTGAGGAAACAGCTTGGCGGCGAGGTAGTGAGCTTAACAATGGGACCTCCCTTTGCCGAAGAGGTTCTCACCTATACCCTTTCCGTAGGTGCTGACAAAGGCGTCTTGTTGACCGACAGAAAGCTGGGAGGTGCAGATACACCAGCTACCTCATATCCACTGGCTCAAGCAATAAGAAGAATTGCCAAAGATATGTTCCAAGGAGATAACCAATACCTGATTATCACAGGCATGCAGTCAATAGATGGCGATACCGCCCAGGTTCCACCACAAGTCGCTGAAGAACTGAACATGCCACATATCGCATATGCAACGGGATTCAGCATCGAAAACGGTGACTTGAGGGTCGAAAGGATAACGAGAAGAGGAACTGAAACACTATCCCCTCAGAGTTATCCTTGCATGATAACCGTTACTGAATGGACAAAGCTCTTCTACCCTTCTTTCAGCAGAACAAGATGGGCATATTCTCAGGAACTTTATCGGTGGAATAGCCAGGATATAGACGCTGACAGCTCTCTTATCGGACTCGGAGGCTCCAGAACTGATGTGGTAAGGGTCTTTTCTCCCAAGGAAGTCAGTAAGAGGAGTTGCATTTTTGAGGAGAATTTAGAAAAGCTGGTAAAGATGGTGAAAGAAGCATATCACGCTGAACCAGCTTCCAGTGAAGAAACCACCCAGCCAAAATATCAACTCCCCTCAAGCAAGCAAGGTAATTACCAGGGAGAAGTCTGGGTATATGCCGAACAAGAAGGTGGGGAAATAAATCCTGCCTCATTCGAAATACTGGGAAAGGCAACCGAGCTAGCAAGTTCCCTGCACGAGAAGACAGCGGCAATTTTGGTGGGCGAGAATGTAAAGCACCTGGCATCAGAACTGATAGCTCATGGCGCTGACAAAGTCTATGTGGTGGAACATAGACTGTTGGACCATTTCCTCCCCATCCCGTATAAGAAAGCGATTTCGGAGCTAATTGCCAATTACAAGCCACAGATAATGTTATTCAGTGCCACGCCTTTGGGGAGGGAACTTGCTCCTAGAGTGGCTTACAGCTCGAAATCTGGACTAACTGCTGACTGCACTGAACTGGATATAATAGACCACCAAAGAGGAACCCAAGAGCTTACTGCAGTCATGATGCAAACAAGACCAGCTTTAGGTGGAAATATAATGGCAAGCATAATTACCAAGAATTCACCATTGCAGATGGCTACCGTCAGACCGGGAGTTATGAAAGCTCTGGAGCCCGATAAAAGTAAGAGCGGTGAGCTTATCGAGTTTGCTCCTCATTTAGCCAAATCGGACTTTGGGGTAAGAATAATTTCCTCCGAGCTCTACGAATCCACAGTTGCCCTTAAGGACGCCGACATAATCGTCAGCGGTGGTGCAGGATTAAAGAGCAAGGAGAGTTTTGAGAGATATATCCCCCAATTAGCTGAAAGCTTTGACAGATTTCTAAATCAACAAGCGATGGTAGGTGCTTCAAGGTTAGCGGTAGAATCAGGATTTATAGACCGCAGTCACCAAGTTGGACAAACCGGGCAAACAATTACCCCTAACCTCTATGTAGCCGTGGGAATTTCAGGAGCCGTGCAGCACATTACCGGAATGCAAAACTCCAAGGTTATACTGGCAATAAATAAGGAATCAAACGCCCGCATTTTCAAAGTCGCCGATTTCGGCATAGTAGGAGACCTGGAAACCATAATCCCTGACCTTATCCAAGCATTGAAAAGCGTATAAGTGTAGTCAAAAATGGAAGCGACAAACGATTCCTCGTTAAATACAATTGATGTGTTGTTCGTGGGGGCAGGACCGGCAAGCTTGGCTGGAGCTATAAGGTTAAAGCAGTTACTCAATAAGAACGGAAGGAAGGAATCCGTTGTAGTTATCGAAAAAGCAGATAAGCTAGGCCAGCACAATTTATCTGGTGCTCTCTTTGAAGCCGAAGTCCTGGATGAGCTAATCCCCGACTGGAGAAAGGATGAAAGCCAGTTCATTCAGAAAATGCTGGCAAACGAGGTAAAGAAAGACGAGGTCTTCTTCCTGTTACCAAAGCTTCCCATAAAGATTCCCGAGCTCTTCGTTCCCCCCTACATGCGCCATTCCGGTGATTACGCTGTTTCAGTGAGCGAGCTTGTCAACTGGCTGGCTGGTCATGCCAGGTCCCTCGGCGTGGAAATTTACACCAGTTTTGTGGGTGGGGAAGTTATTGTGAAAGACAGAACTCTTACCGGAATAAGGCTGGGCGATAAAGGCCTAGATGAGGATGGGAAGCCTCAATCGAATTACACGCCCGGTGAGACTTTGCAAACTAAGGTGACTGTCTTTGGAGATGGCTCCCTAGGCGTGTTATCGGAGCAATTGATTCAGAAGCTGAACCTCACTAACGACACAAACCCACCCATTTACTCCATTGGAGTTAAGGAAATCATTAAGTTGCCCAAATATAATAACCTGGAAAGTAACTATGCTGCGTATATGTTAGGGTTCCCCAATAAGGCAAGCACCTTCGGTGGAGCCACGATATACAGTATGGGAAAAGACCTGGCGGCGCTGGCTATTTACATCTCGCTGGACTGGAGACATTGTGACCTTGACCCGCAACGGGAACTTCAATTGCTGAAATCCCATTGGTTCGTCAAAAGGCTGCTCTACGGTGGGGAAGTGGTTGCTTACGGGGCAAAGACGCTCCCCGAAGGTGGTTACTACTCAATGCCCGATCCTGTGGCAAATGGTGCGCTCATAATAGGAGACGCAGCTAACTTATTGAGCACTAAGAAGCTTAAAGGGCTCCACTATGCCATGAAATCAGGGATACTGGCAGCCAATATCGTTTTTGAAGCTATTGAAAAACAGGAGTTTTCAGCACACACACTGGGCAAATATAAAAGCTTACTGGAGGGTAGCTTCGTAGGCAAGGAGCTACGTGAAGCAAGGAATTACCGGCAGATTTTCTCCAAAGCTGGTAGAGCTGGAATTTACCTGGGCATGCCACTTTCACTATTACATAAATTCATCCCAGGAAGGTTGACCACTGAACTCGACTATAAACATATGACTAAAGCAAAGCTAAACAGACGATATGAAGGCGGAATTGATAAGCTTACCGCTGTTAGTTTTGCAGGCACTCACCACAGAGAAGACGCACCATCACATATTACCTTGCTGGACCCCCAACTGTGCACGACTTGCGGAGAGGAATATCAATGCCATCCCTGTGAATTCTTTTGTCCCTGTCAAGTATACCGGTTTGCCGAAGGGGAAATACTCCTGAGCCCATCAAACTGCAGTCACTGCCA
>CAZYNG010000027.1:6759-9776 GCA_964648615.1 uncultured Dehalococcoidales bacterium
CATCCCGGGTGAAAACGATGGACGGTATCCTTTCTCTAACTCGCTGTTTATCGATGACGAGATCAAGGTCTTAATTGACACAGGCATAGGACCTAAGTTAGCTGCAGAGCTAGCGAAAGAAAAGAAGATAGACCTGGTTTTGATTTCACATGGTCACGAGGACCACATTGCCTGCAATTATTTTTTTGAGGACGCCAAAATATGCTGTCACAAACTGGATGCTCCGCCAACAAGGTCAGTGGAAAAATTAAAGGAGCTTTATAACTTGCCTCCTGGAACGGAACTGGAGAAATCCTTCGATTTATACTTAAGAGACTTCTTCGGGTTGAAGGACTCGAGGGTTGACCTGGAATTCGAAAATGGGCATGTTTTTGACCTTGGGTCTATCAAGCTAAATGTGATTCACACGCCGGGGCACTCAGCAGGTCATTGTTGTTTTTCTATTCCAAGTGAGCGCCTGGTTTTCCTGGCCGATATCGATTTGTCCACATTCGGACCGTGGTATGGTTGTATGGATTCAGATGTTGACCAGTTCATCAAGTCCATTGAAAATATTAAGGGACTTGACTTCGAAATTGCCATCTCAAGCCACAAGTCCATCACGTACGGACGTGAAACCGTAAACAAAAAATTAGATGTCTATCTGAACAAGATATTCGAAAGGGAAAAGAAATTGACAGATTTCTTTAGCAAGGAGCGGACTGTTCAAGAAATCGTTTCCCAGGCTTTCATCTACAAAAAATTGCCTGAGCCGAAGGAAATATATGAACTCTTAGAAAAAATCATGATTGAAAAACATCTGGAACGATTGGCGCGAAAAAATCTGGTGATGAGAACGAACAGAGGTTTTAAATTGCTTTGACGATTTCGATAAAACTTCCGATTACCCTGAAAGAATCAATCAAGGTTAAGCAACATAAACTCCGCTCTTACCACCACTCTTTCTTACCAGATGGATTCCTTCGATAGTCATAGCCTTGTCCACCGGCTTGCACATATCATAAATAGTTAAAGCAGTCACCGACACAGCAACCAGTGCTTCCATTTCGAACCCCGTTTTGCCAACGCCTTTAGCAATGGCAGTGACGTCAATAAAATCGCCTTTCTCAGGAATGTGAAACTCTACGGCGACATTGGTAAGGAGCAAGGGATGGCATAGCGGTATGAGACGATAAGTTTCCTTCGCTGCCATTATCCCTGCAGTCTGCGCTACAGTTAACACGTCCCCCTTCGCTATCTTGCCCTGGCGGATGAGGTCCACAGTGGCAGGCTTCATTTTTACTCTCCCTTCCGCTACTGCCTCACGCTTTGTTTCTCCTTTTTCAGTAACATCCACCATACGCACCCGCTCTACTTCTGCCATTAGCTACCTCCTTTATTGTCACCCATCCTTTTCTATCCTCCAGCCTGTGACATCCTTCGCTTTATAGAAATAGGCACATCTTCACATAAGTGATGACGTTCTGGCTTCAAGGCAACTGCCTTCAAAATTAGACGCTTTATCTCGTGAGAGGAGACTTCGCTACGCAGCGGCTGTTTTAAGTCAACGCCTTCATCTGATAAAAGGCAGGGACATAGCCGCCCATTCGAAGTGAGCCGCAATCGATTACAATCCGAGCAAAAAGGCTCAGTGATAGGGCTAATAAAGCCTATAGTGCCGCTGGCTCCAGGTAAGCGGTAATACCTAGCTGGTCCATTGCCAATGGCGGATGAACATGGCTCAAGTGAACCAATCGACATAATGCGCTGCCGTAATTCATCTGAGGGTACAACTTCCGCTATTTCGGTAAAAGGCATGCGCTCAATAAACCGGACATGCCACCCTTGCTTGTAAGTCATCCTGGCAAAGTCAAGCACCTCATCATCATTTATGCCTCGCATGACCACCATGTTTATTTTGACCGGATGAAGGTCAGCATTCATGGCCGCATCGATACCATCAAGAACATCGCTTAATTCCCCACAGCGGGTTATGTATCGAAACCTATCGCTTCTAAATGTATCTAAACTTATGTTAACTCGCTTCAGCCCTGCTTGCTTAAGCTCCAACGCATGTTTCTTGAGAAGTGTCCCGTTTGTGGTTAAGGATATGTCATCAATTCCCTTTACTTCAGACAGCATTCGGATAAGTTCAGGCAACTCTGCTCTAATCAGTGGCTCACCACCGGTAAGTCTCACTTTGTTAATGCCCAGTTCGGCTGCTATCCGAACGACAGCTGAAATTTCTTCATAAGATAGTATCTCACTATGCGGCATCCAGGGAACACCTTCAGGGGACATGCAGTAAATGCACCGTAGATTGCAGCGGTCGGTAACTGAGACTCTAAGGTAACTTATGCCCCGCCGGAAAGAATCAAAAAGCTTGGTCATTTAGCTCCTTTTTCTCTTGCCAGGCAACCTTTTTAGCCATAGTTACAAGTTTTACTCCCGCGATTTGATTGAAAATTGCGCCCTCACTGATACAACGAATCGTTTTCTCTGGCTCGACCACCCTGACCCCAGCAATGACATCCACCCCATAATCAAACAGAACCGGTGATAGAGGGCTGGTAGGTCCCACCATAATAGTGAAGCTACTCTTGCTCAACTCCAACAACTTTTCTACCGTATGATTTATGAACGAAGTCCCCGTAATGCCAACAACATCAGCTTGAGGCAGTATGCTCTCTGCTGCTTCAGCTGGTAAATCCTCTTCTTCAGGTCTTTGTTCTATAACCCAGAGTTTCCTAGCCACAGCCCTAAGTTTGGGAATCCAGGGGAAATGACCTACTATAGCAATTTTCTTATCCATCCCTTCCCGCGCCAGGATGTCAAAGGCATTTTCCTCAACGCAGCTAGCCTCATCGATGTCTATCAGTGAGTTGATAGCCGCCATGCCGATGGATGCCTCCAGAGGGTTGTCCGACCTGGCATATTCCGCCAGCTCTAACGCCGACTTACCTGTTAAGCTTCCCACATCCCTTACCGGTCTATGATATGGATGCTCCTCATGAAAGGAGGAAGCCAATCCACAGTGC
>CAZYNG010000028.1:0-9524 GCA_964648615.1 uncultured Dehalococcoidales bacterium
AAATAAGGCTTGTTTGGAATTACTGGGGTACAAGAGAAAGGAGGATGTAGTAGGTCGGCCAGGATTTATTCGAACAATACTCAAGAAAGATATGCCCCAAATAGGTGCACTATTAGAAGAGATAATCAAAAAGGGTTGTGTAAAGGATAGGGAAATTACTGTACTAGCTCAAGACAGAAGAGAAATCCCAATCCTGTTCAGTGCTACTTTAATAAAAGATCCAGAAGGCAAACCAACAAGCATTTTTACTATTCTTAAAGACATCACCGAGCAGAAGAAGGCAGAGGAAGAGCTTGAGTTCAGAGCCGAGCTCCTGAATGGCGCTACTGACTCGATCCTTGTCAGTGACCTTGATGGAAATTTGCTCTACGTTAATAAAGAAGCTTGCAGGTCGCGAGGCTACAGTAAAGAAGAAATGCTAGGAATGAACATCAACCAACTGGCTGTTCCCGAGTATGCCAAGCTTATAAAGTCGAGAATACAAGAGTTGATGCAAAAAGGAGAAATAAAAATTGACAACGCTCACTATCGTAAGGACGGGTCTGTAATACCATTGGAGGCTTATATTAGAGTTATTGAAGTGGGCGGTAAAAAGCTTCTCATGAGTGTTGCCCGGGATATCACCGAGCGCAAGCAGGCAGAGGAAAAGATACAGCATCTCAACTTTGTCATTCATGGTTGTGATGCAAGAGAAGCTTCTATGTAAATCCAAGCTTGTGCAAAGCATCGCTGCACCTCCTTGGCGCTATTATGTCTCCAAAGGTCAGCATTTTCATGACATCATTTTGTATAGTCCACAACATCAAGAAAATCTATGCCAAAACTATGGCAAAATGGGGTGAGCTAGATAGCTTGACGCAAGAATTAGCGACCACGTAGAATAGCGCCTAAATAAGTGGGGTATTCTTCCGACCAGGAGGTAGTAGTTTGCGGAAGAAGAAAAACTGAGGTTACCGGGTGATCTGGTGGTAGCCAAGGTGAGAAAAGAAATTCCAGATCGCTTTGAACTGTTATTGAAGATGTCTTTGTATGGCTGTGATACCTGGGTAGCAATGAAGGATATTACCGAAACCGGGACGGTTATCCTTGCCAAAAACAGCGACCGGCCCCTTGATGATTGTCAACCTCTGGTCTATCAGCCGAAGAAGACCTGGCCAGAAGGGAACACGCTTAAACTTGAATATAGAGAAATTCCTCAGACAAAAGTCACTTATGCTACTCTTGGCTCAAGTCCTTACTGGTGTTGGGGTTATGAAGAAGGTGTCAATGAATATGGTGTTGCGGCGGGCAATGAGGCAGTTTATACAAAATCCCTTAAGGAACTCAAGGCGGCAGAAAAGAAAGGGGCAAGAGAAGAATTAGGACTTCTGGGAATGGACCTGCTCCGGCTCGGTTTGGAAAGAGGGAAAACAGCTCACGAGGTCCTGAAGGTAATAACTAATCTTGTCGCCGAATATGGACAGTGGGGTGCGGGATTTCCGGGGATAAACCATTACAAAGGGAGTTATGACAATTCTTTTCTCATTGCGGATGCAAAAGAATCCTGGATTTTAGAAACTGTGGGCCGCCGCTGGATAGCAAGAAAAATAGACTATGGATATGGTGCTATCTCAAATGGACTGGGTATTGGAACCAAATGGGATTTGGCAAGCGCTGATATTATAGACTATGCGATAGAAAAGGGTTGGTGTTCCACGGCAAGAAAAGAATCATTTAACTTTGCGCAAGCTTACGGTGATCGAAAAGAGAAGTTGCTCAATCTTGCCGGCTGGCGAGCTAAAAAAACTGCCGGGTTACTTGGGAAAAAGAAAGAAATTTCTTTTACCTCGATGATGCAAATAGCAAAGGTACATTTCCCGCCTATCTGTATGCACAAATTGCCTTCGGGGACAGGCTCGGTAAGAACAGCCAGTTCGGTCATCGCCATTCTTCCGGACTCCGACGATAAGTTAGTTCAATTCTGGTGGACGCCTGGCCCTCCTTGCCGTGGTATTTATGTTCCTTTCTTTATTGACGGGAATAAGATTCCGGAAATTGTTTCCCGGGCAGGGAAGGCGGGTAAAAGCGTTACCCCGGCACCAGATGCCAAAAGAGATGAATTTTCTGATGAGTCCTACTGGTGGCTCTTGCGGAAACTTTTTGACAACGCTAAAAGAAAAAAGGAAACGCGAAAAACTTTTGCCCATATGCAGGGAAAATGGCTAAATGAAGTTGGGGATATTGAGAAAGAAGCCATTAGCTTGAAAAAAGATGGGAAAAAGGAAGAGTGTGCAGACATCTTGAGTAATTTCACTTCGAGATGCATAACTGAGGTTTTAGCTATTATTTAGCCACGGATTTACACCGAAAATTCAAGAAAACTCGGACGCAGATACATGCCTGTTAAGGACGCCAAGGTCCGTCGAGGTCTGAGGCGCAGATTTCCCTGATTTATATTTTCAAAAATAAGAAAAAAAGGGTCTGCGCTTTCCTGCGAAAATCTGCATGCTAAAAAATTTCTGTGTTTATCCGTCTTAATCCGTAGCTGAAAAAGTTTTTGTGTTATTCTGTAGCTAAAATGAAGATTATTATTGCGCCGAATGCTTTTAAGGAAACTCTCTCCGCGGTAGAAGTGGCTGACTGCATAGAGCAGGGAATTAGAAAAATCTGGCCGGAAACCGCCATAGAAAAATTTCCCCTGGCCGATGGAGGGGATGGGACGGTTGATGCTCTTGTTTCCGCTATGGGTGGAAAGATAATCGCTAGAAAGGTGACCGGTCCGCTCGGCAAGAAAGTGCGGGCGGAAATTGGGTTACTGGGCGACGAAATGACTGTGGTTGTTGAGATGGCCTCTGCTTCTGGCTTGCGGCTGGTCCCACTGCAAAAACGCAATCCGCTGAGAACTACCACTTATGGAACTGGAGAATTAATTAAGGCTTGCCTGGATAGAGGAGCAAAAAAAATTATTGTCGGAGTTGGCGGGAGTGCAACTGTGGATGGTGGGGCCGGGATGGCGACGGCTCTGGGGGCAAAACTACTGGATAAGTTTGGCAAGCCTATTGAATTAGGAGGAGAGGGATTAAAAAATTTATTTCGCATTGATTGCAGCCAGCTGGATTCCCGGATAAAGCGCACCAAATTCATCGTTGCCGCGGATGTGGATAATCCTCTGCTTGGCGAACGGGGAGCCGCCCGGGTATATGCAGCGCAGAAAGGAGCAACCCCGAAGATGGTGGGAGAATTAGAGAAATATTTAACCAATTTTGCCCGAGTTATAGAAAAAGACCTTGGGATTGAGGTAGCCGATTTGCCTGGAGCTGGAGCCGCCGGTGGCCTGGGTGCCGGCTCGGTAGCATTCCTGAATGCTCGGATAAAACAGGGTGTTGACATTGTTATCAAGGCTTGGGGGTTGAGGGAGAAAATGAAAAACGCTGATTTAGTTTTTACTGGCGAAGGGAGTATTGACCGCCAGACTCTTTATGGAAAAGTTCCTTTCGGCGTGGCTAAAATTGCCAAGAAGTATGGGGTGCCGGTGATTGCCATTGCCGGTAATGTGGAAGACGGTGCCTACATGCTTTCGAAATATGGAATTGAGGCAATTTTCAGCACCACTCCCCGGATAATGACTCTTGCCGAGATTCGCAAGAACCCTGGTCAGTTAATTACAAATACAGTTGAACAGATTATGCGCATTTATCGTCTGCGCAAAGAGGGTTGCTGAAAAAGCATCCCCGAGGGTTGCCTCTCATCCCCAGCTTTCGCAAGGGACTTCTCAGCGGCTAACTTAAACTGAAGCAATACACCGGTAGGACTGAAAAGAGTTGCCCACTGAGACACACACGCCCAGCTTCGTCACACCAGGCGGACAGGTAGTATTAAGCCATTTGTAGGCAGCCAACAAGCAGCCATTTTGCGCAGGTAGCAAATTACGAACAAAAGACATAGGCGAGATACGTTGACCACCAGGTGCTAGGGCGGTGTAACCATTTACCGAAAGGAGGCGAGCGGTCTCCGCTTTTTCTTCGAGCTAAATGAGGTTCAGGTGGTCGGAGGTTCAAATCCTCTCACCCCGACCATAGATAGGAGAAACGGTGGCCAGTTTTACACATCACGATTAGCTCTCCAGTCGGCACACCAACCTTGAGAGGATGCGAACCATGTAGAGCTGGCAAGCTTGCGCCAAGCCCGGCAGCATTATCTCTATGCTGATACAAAGCTCTCACTCATCTATCTGAACTAGATCATTACCTCTCAATCTTGAAATCCCGGTTTTCGGATAGCCTTTAAAGTTCGAGCTGTAGCCGAAACCGGTGTTGATTTCATCTCGGTGGGTGCTATTACCCATTCAACCAAAGCGCTGGACATCAGCCTGGAGTTGGAGATGGGTGGTAAATAACCTTAGGGCTCTTTAACCTCAAAAGATAGGCTTGAAGCGGCTTGCGATAACTTTCTGGCATAAGCATGCACTGGTGCAGTGATAATGCTTTTTGCAGGTCCCTGTTCTACAATCCTACCATCCTTCATTACCGCTATCCTATCGCTGATTTTTCTTGCTACAGCAATATCATGGGTGATAAAAAGCAAGCTCAAACCTCGTTGCTCCTGTAGATTAAGCAACAACTTCAAAATCTTGGCTTGTAGGCTTGAATCCAAAAAGGCAGTAGGCTCATCAGCAATGAGCAATCTTGGATCTAAAACTAAAGCCCGAGCGATAGCCACTCTTTGCATTTCCCCGCCACTTAATTGATGAGGATACTTGCTTAAGAAAGCTTCGGTCTCAGGCAGTTCAACTTCTCTCAAGACCTGTCTGGCCTTGCTATTTCGCTCCTCTTTTGTCCCAATTTCTTGAATATCCAGTGGCTCTCTCACTAACTCTAGCACGGAGAGGCGGTGGCTCAATGATTCTCCGGGGTTTTGGAAGATCATCTGCACCTGATGGTAGAAATCTTTTCCTCTATTATTGACTCGACTATCTTCGAGATAAACTTCGCCTTCGGTAGGCTTAGCTAAGCCCATAATTAACTTGGCTAAGGTAGTTTTACCTGAACCGCTTTCTCCTACTAAAGCCAGTGTTTCAGCCCCCTCGATGGTTATATTAACTGAATCTACAGCCAAAAGTGAGCCAAAATGTTTGGTCAGGTTCTTTGTTGATAGCAAAGGAATAATACCTCCTCGATGGCAAGCAATATATCTTCCCTGAATCAATATTAGATGAGGTATCTTCTCTCGGCAGATTTCTATAGCTTGAGTGCAGCGAGGGTGGAAAGGGCAGCCGCTCACTGACCGGTTCATCACGCCTTTTATCCCCTGTAGATCTTTTCCTGTACTCATATCGGGATAAGATCGAATCAGCCCCCGAGTATAAGGGTGTCGGGGGCGGGAAAGAACTTCACCCATTAGACCAAGCTCTACAATTCTCCCTGAATAGATGATGGCAATATTATCGGCAAGTTTGGCTGCGGTAGAGATATCATGAGTCATTACAATAAGGCTGCGATCTTGACTGATAGCCTTGAGTAATTCTATTACCTCAGCTCGAGCTGGAGCATCCAAGGAAGATACCGGCTCGTCAAGAATTAAGAGTTTAGGTTGGTTGGCCAAAGCCATAGCGATTAATACCCTCTGTTGTTCTCCCCCACTCAATTGGTGGGGATAGGCAGAAAACCGGCTTTTCGGGATTCCAAGATCACTTAGTAATCCTGATGCTTGCTCCCTGGCCTCTCGTCGATTTTTCGATTGGTGCTCTAATACAGGCTCAGCCACTTGGTCCAGAATGGTGTAAACTGGGTTTAGCGTATTATTGGCATTTTGAGGTGCCAAGGCTATCTGATTGCCTCTCAACCCTCTCATCGCCTCTTCAGAAAGGGAAAGCAACTCCAGACCGTTAAAGAAGATTTTCCCTTTGACGTTGCCATTGACCAGCCGCATTAGGCTCAAAGCAAGAGTAGTCTTACCGGCGCCAGACTCGCCAATAATAGCCAAAGACTCCCCGTCTTTGACCTCAAGGTCAATCCCATTGAGGATTTCTTCCCAGGCATAACTTACTTTTAGGTTCTCTAGCTTAAGCAATTGCTTCACTCTCCAATCTCGGATCCAGAGCTCCTTCCAGAGTATGGCCAATGAAGGTAACTGAAAGGATTGTTAGGGACAGAGCTATTCCGGGAGGAAGCAACCACCATTGCCATACATCAAGGTAACAGAAGTCAAGAGCCTCGCGCATCATCATCCCCCAACTAATTGTTGTTGGGTCAGCTATGCCAAGAAAAGCCAGCCCAGCTTCCATGAAAATAGCCCTCCTTATGCCATAAATGAATTCTACCAACAAAATAGGGCCGAGGTCGGGCAAAATATGGCGGAATGTCAGATATACATTGCTTGCTCCGAAAGACTGAGCTGCTGAAATATGCCCCAGCTCTTTTAAGGAAAGAGCTTGGGCTCTTATGATTCTCGCTCCACCCTGCCAACCTAACAGCGAGAGGAGCAAAATCAGCACCCAGAGACTGGGCTTTACATAAGCTGCCACCAAAATAATGATGACAATGACCGGGATAATAATAAAAGCGTCAACAATCCTCATAGTTATCCTGTCATATAAGCCGCCTATCAGAGCTGTCGAAGTGCCGATAGTAGCGCTCAAGATGGTGGCTAGAAGAGCTGCTGAAAAACCAACCAATAAAGAAGTCCTGGCACCGTAGAGGAGCTGGCTTAGAATATCCTGCCCTACATGATTTGTTCCCAGCCAATGGCTAAAAGAAGGAGGCTCAAAGGCAAAAGGAGTTTGCATATTTGGGGGATAAGATGCTAACAAGGAAGCAAATAGAGCTATAGTTAGCATCAACAGAAGTATGGCTATCCCAAACTTAGCAGAATTATGTTGTTTTACTTCTTCTCTAATGCTAATGTGCATAACGGATTCTCGGATCGATCTTGGAATAACTTAAATCAACCAGGAAGTTAGCTATTAGGACAAAGACAGCCACAATCAAAAGCACTCCTTGAAGAACGGGATAATCTCGGGTGAGCAGGGCTTCATAGGTCAGATATCCCAATCCCGGGTAAGCAAAAACAATCTCTACGAAAAGCACCCCGGTGATCATCCTTCCTAACTGTATTCCCGTCCTGGTAATTACCGGGAGCAAGGCATTTCTACCGGCATGTCGATATCTCATTACCAAGTTGGATAGTCCCTTAGCTCTCGCCGTGAGCATGTAAGGTTCCTTAAGGACAGTAACCATAGTATTTCTGGTCAGCAGATAGCTTACCCCAACATGGCATAAAATTAAGGCAGTTACTGGTAAGAAGAGATGGTGGAGAACATCCAGCACCAATGCAGCTCCGGTAAAGCCTGAATAAGGGGTAATTGCGCCTGATAGCGGGAAAATCGCCCAGGTCACCCCAAATCCGATAAGGAGCAAAATCCCCAGAAAGAAATCGGGAAAGCCCCCGAGCACCATAAGTCCAGTGAGGAGAGATTTATCTTGCAAGCTGCTTCGCCTCCAGCCTGACTCAATACCCAGAATAATACCCCCAAAAGTAGAAATGATTAGCGTGGTGCCGACCAGAAGCAATGTCCAGGGAAGCCGTCCCAGAATTACCTCTAGGGCGGGTGCATTATAGTAGTAAGAGTAGCCCAGGTCGCCGGTAAATAGTGTTGAGAGATAAGCAGCAAACTGCTGCCACCATGGTTGGTCAAGGGCAAAACGCTCCACCAGTTCGGCCTTAAGTGCTGGTGTCATCTGCACCAAAGCCTCCTCGCCATAGATTGCCATCAGCGGGTCACCGGGCATCATCCTGGGTAACAGGAAGTTAAGCGCCAGTATGATGAACATAGCTATGAGATATAGCGCAAGATTTCGAATAGTGAACATAGGTTTGTTTTTCTCTACTTCCGGCTATCCAATGTTCTACATCGCCTGATATTCCATAAAAGCAAGCTTGTTCAATGGAATGGGAATACCAAAGGCAATACCATCGTTTGTATAGAACAGCTCCACGCTGCCATCATGAGCCCAGTACCAATTGGGGTAGTAGAGGGTAAGAGCGGGTAAGTCTTCAGCGTATACCTCCTGGATTTGACGCACTATATTTACCCTCTCCCCTCGATCCATCTCTGTGAGTTGATTCTCCAGCAGTTCATTCAATGTCTCATTTGCATAATACCGGGCGCTGTTGAAGCCCTCACCGGTAATCATTTTGTTTAATATGGAGGGTTCATAGAGCCCGCCATGACCATATATAGCGAGATCAAACTGCCAAGCGAGCACCTTGGCGTCGACTGTCTTATCTTCCATAGTCCTGAAATCGATCTTTATCCCGACTGTTTCCAGTTGCTGCTTGACAAATTGTCCCACTTCCTTGAAACTAGCTATAGTTACCAACTTCAGTGCAAGCTCCGTGCCATCCTTGGTGAAATAGCTGTTTTCTAGCCTGTATCCTAATTCCTCCAGAACTTGCTGTGCCTTGGCTGGGTCATACTCATACTGTGGAGTGCCGGGGTTATACCAGTCACTGGTCGGAGGTATCATACCCGGGCTACCAGCCAGGGCATGACCCCTCTGAGTAATTTGCACCAGGGCTTCCCGATCTATAGCATAGGCCAGCGCCTGCCGGAACTTCTTGGAAGATAAAGGCTCTTTCTCATGGTTTATGAGCATCTTGGCATTCCAGGCATAGGGAGCCGTAATTATAGTAAGCCCCGCCTCTTCCATCGCGGAGATAACTTCAGGTGGTACGTCACCAGCATCTATCGAACCTCCCTTTAGTGCCGCAGGAATCATTTCCTTACTTATCTTCACGAACTTGAGTTCATCCACAGCAGGCTTGCCCAGGTAATAATCAGAATAAGCTTTGTAGAGATAGCTGCCATGCTCCTTGCTGTAGTCTGCCAATTTGTAGGGGCCAGTTCCAATTACGGCTTCTTTAGCTACAAATTTCTCAGGTTCTTCAATACCTTCCCAGATATGCTTTGGCAATATGGGCAGAGTTCCGGCGACGTCCTGGAAGAATGGAGCGTAAGGCTTGCTTAGATAAAGTTTTACTGTGTATTCATCAATTGCTTCAGCCGATGTGACGATGATACTATCCACCCACTGGAATGGATGCTCCTTGGTATAGTTGAATGTAAATACCACATCCTCGGCGGTAAACTCAACGCCATCGTGCCATGTCACATCACCGCGTAGCTTGAAAATATAAGCATTCTCTGCTGATATATACTCCCACTCCTTGGCCAAGGCAGGTATGAACTCGGAGGCATCTTTCCAGACCAGGGTATCAAAGAGGAAGCTCATCCTTACATATCCCGGACCTCTTGCATAGTGGGTGTAAGGCGAAGGATAGCCCCAATCACCAGTATCGTCAGCTATAGTATAGGAAACGAGCTCCAGTGGTTGCCCTGTTTTGCTGCAAGCTGTAACCAATAGGCAGCATGCTAAGGCTAACGTTAGTAGGGCAAGGGACACTTTCAGAGGAGATATTCGAGTTTTCAAACGAGGTATCTTGTATCTTACTTGGAACAACTTAATCCACCTTTCTGGCTAAGGATA
>CAZYNG010000029.1:0-4010 GCA_964648615.1 uncultured Dehalococcoidales bacterium
CCTTGAAAATGGCGATCTTAGATAATCAACTATTACTGCATCTTCCATTGAAGCTCCCCCCTTTTAAAATTTTGTAGATCTGAGTTGCACTACCTGCCCGATTATATATCTGGGCAAGGTTAATGTCAATTAAAAATGAAACCCTGAAGAATATCGATTTAGTAGCTATCAGCTTTCAGCCTTCAGCCTTCAGTCATTAGCTGACCACTGACTGCTTTGTCATTTTTGCGCTGTCATTTTGCATTTTGATTTTTGCATTTTGACTTTCCGGAAGTTGGCGCCAGCATTATACTTAGCTAGTATAAAAATTTTGTAGTTGCCTGATTCATCAGGCACAATCGCCCAATAAATTGGGCAACTACATTTTTAGACAGGAGGGTGAGAAATGAGCAGAAATCCACTCCATGCAGATGGCTATTGGTTTAAAGATGAAGGAGGTCGGGTGGTTATCTTGCGCGGCGTGAACGTGGCCGGCAATAGCAAGATACCTCCCTTTGTGCCGTTCAGCGATACAACCCGTCTTGATCCTGTTAAAGAATGGGGAATGAACGTGATTCGCCTGGTGCTGATATGGGAGGCTATCGAGCCTGAACCGGGGAAATACAATGGGGAATATATTGATGCTGTGGAGGCGCTGGCAAACGCTGCAGGAGAACGCGGGATATACGTCATTCTTGATATGCATCAAGACATGTTCTCTCGCTATCTTAATGGTGGATGTGGAGATGGTGCTCCATCCTGGGCTATTGACCCTTCTATTCCTCAAGATGAACCAGCTAACGATGAAAGGTGCATTGACTGGGTTAACGGTCTGAATGACAAGAATGTACTCCGAGCGTTTGATTCCTTCTATGCAAATGTAAATGGTGTTCGCGACCACTACATCTCCATGTGGGCCCATATAGCACGGCGTTTTGGAGAGCATCCAGCAGTGATTGGCTATGACCTGATGAATGAGCCCATCGGCGATGAGGTCTCCCAGATCGCTCCTCTTTATGAGGATGCCGGAGCAGCTATTCGGGGGTTGGATCCTGATGGCATCCTGTTCATTGAGCCAAGCATTCTAACGAGTTTTGGCGCTATCTACTCTCAGCTCCCGCCACTTTCCCTTGGCAATTACGCCTACGCTCCTCACTTCTACAGCGCATCTCTGCTCATTTCCGATATTTTTTCAACTTCTGAGGCTGATAAGTCTTTCGCTGATTTTAGTTCCAAGGTGGAAGAGCTGGGGGGAGTTCCGTTGCTCCTGGGAGAATTTGGAATGTATCCTGAAAAGGTTAAAGTCTCGGAATACATTGCTGACATTTATCGAAGGCTCGATGATTGTTTCTATGGAGGAACCCAGTGGAACTACTGCCCTGGCTGGAACTCCACGAGGCTCGATGGCTGGAACAGGGAGAACTACTCAATCATTGATGACAGGGGTAATATACGCCAGAATTTTAAAGTCAGGGCATATGCTCAGCGTGTTGCTGGAATACCAAAGAAGCTTGAGGTCAGCGATAAAAGGGTCCGCCTGGAGTGGGAAAACCAGCCGGAGCTGGCTGCTCCCACTTTGCTCTACGTTCCAGTGGATATCATGTTTAACGGGTCGAAATTCGACATAATAGAAGGGGCTTCCGTCCATTGTGAGCTTGAGAATCGCTATCTTACCTGCACCGCTTCAGGTTGGGGCACCAGGACTGTGGAGGTCAAAGCAAGATAAGGTCTCTATATTGATGTCAGGTATCGGTATGGCGTGATTTGCTATATTTTGCCAGCAGCTCAGCGCTATGCATTACTTTGATATTGCTTTTGCGCTTATCCAAACCGCCCCGGAGCTGAAGAACACAAGGGGTGCAATTGGTAACTACTATATCAACGCCAGCGGCTTCTATATTGTCCAGCTTTCTATTCAAGATTGAGCCTGATAGTTCGGGGTATTCAAGCACAAAAGTGCCAGCAAAGCCGCAGCAAACATCAGCATCATTCATCTCTATTATTTCAAAGCCTTCCCTGTTGAGTAATTGTCTGGGCTCGTGATATATGCCAAGCCCCCGTCTTAGATAGCAGGGGTCATGGTAAGTAACCTTGATGTTTTGAGAAGGCATTTTCTCTGCCGTAGAAGTTAATTGGAGAACTAGCTGTGAAAAGTCTCGAATTTTGGTGGACATTGCTTTGGCTCGCTCACTCCACTCAGGGTCATTAGCAAGCAGACGTGGATACTCCTGTTGGAGCATAACGGCGCAACCGGGGCATACGGTAACAACATAATCAGGATTCATTTCTTCAATGGTAGCGATGTTTATTTTGGCCAGCTTGATGCATGTTTCCTCATCACCGGTAACCAGTGCTGGGGCACCACAACAGGTTTGCTTTCGAGGATAATATGGCGCAGCGTCGCATTCCTGGAGGTACTTCATCACATCTTCGCCAATTTCAGGATAGGCGTAGTCAGCAACACAGCCGGCGTAAAAAGCTACCGTAGGCTGAGCTGTCTCTCCAGGGGATGAGAAATTTTTCATCCTGTGGTGTAATGGATGATGTGCTGCTGCTGGAAGGCTGATAGTTCGAGTTAGCGAGTTGAGTGGATAGGGAAGCCGTCTTATCATGGAGTCCTTGCCGACGAATGGCGATTGCAAGTATGAGCCAACTTTTATCGTTGCGTTCAGCCGTCCTGGGTGGCTCAAGATACCGTGATAGGCAACCTTATCTGTCCATGATAGGCCACTTTGGGCAACGATGTTTTTCCTGAGGCTTAATATCATGTGTGGTATGTCAATACCGGCGGGGCAGACCTCAGTACAAGCCATGCAGTTCATACACAGGCTTGCCGGGTCAGCAGCTTTGTCCATGCCGTGCAGGAAGGCGGTCAGGATGGCACCGATGCCCCCCTGATATATGTAGCCATAAATCTGCCCGGCGACTGAGCCAAAGACAGGGCAGATATTAAGGCAAGCACCACATTTAATGCAGTATAGCGCCTCTTTGAACTCATCAGATTGTCTTATTTGCGTGCGACCATTATCCACCAGGACGATGTGAACTTCACCGGGACCCTGAATGCCGAACAGCGGTTCTTGTGACATGGCGGTGGTAGCACTGGGACCAGTGATGTGAGAGACATAGACTGACTGTTTTTGGCCTGTCGTGTTGCGGCTAAGCAATTTGAGTATTGTGGTGGCATCGTCCAGGCTGGAAACCAGCTTTTCATAACCGACTACCGCGACATGTATCGGAGGTAGGGTGGTGACCAAACAGCCGTTTGCTTCATTAGTAACGATGACCACGGTTCCGGTTTCAGCTATGGCGATGTTGCCTCCTGAAATACCCATGTCGGCATTGAGATAGGCTTGCCTCAATGCGCGGCGGGCTACGTCGGCTAGCTTTTGAGGGTCAGGCCCTAGCTTCTCGCCAGCTACTTTGGAAAGAAGCTCAGCCACTTGCTCTATAGTCTTATGTATCGCCGGTCCTACCAGATGTGAAGGTTTTTCTCCGGCTAGCTGGACGATATACTCTCCGAGGTCAGTTTCGGTTACCTCAATGCCGGCGTGCTTAAGATGTTTATTTAATTCAATCTCCTCGGTCACCATTGATTTTGACTTGACTATGCGTTTTATATTGCGTTCCTTTGCTAGCTTCAAAATATAATTATTGGCATCCCTGGCATCTTTAGCTTCATAGACTACGGCACCGGCTTTGGCAGCTTCCGACTTAAATCGCTCCACAAGTTGGGGAAGGTTGTCGATGGATTTCTCCTTTACCTGACGAACTTCGTCTCTCAAACTAGCAAAGTCAATGTCTTCCATACCAATCTGGCGGGCTAGCTTTGTGATCAGCATGAAAGTAGGAAGAGCCGTCTGCAAATCCTTGTCTGCCAATGCCTTATTTACACGCTTTCTCATCTTTGCCGTCATTTCGTATTCTCCGCCAGCGAGATTAATTCGCTACACCCGCAATGGTAACAAAATGGACGTCAGGGTAACCGATATATCTCCGCATTGAATTCCTTCACTTCCTTATGGCTATCC
>CAZYNG010000029.1:4110-8674 GCA_964648615.1 uncultured Dehalococcoidales bacterium
TCAGGGTAACCGATATATCTCCGCATTGAATTCCTTCACTTCCTTATGGCTATCCAGTAACACAATGTGAATTTCTTCGGGACCTTGAGCACGGAGGAGTGGTGCTCCGGGTATGTCAGCGGTGGTGCTTCTGCCGCTAATGTAAGTGATGTAGCTTGGCATCTTCTGTCCCGTGGCATTTCCGGTAATTAGCTTGAGGATTGTAGCGGCATCGTTCAAGCTGGAAACCAGCCTTTCACAGCCAATCAACGCCACATGTACGGGGGGCAAGGTGGCAATCAGGCGGCTGTTCCCTTCATTGTCTATGATAACCAGAGTTCCACTTTCAGCTATGGCAATATTGGCTCCAGAAATGCCCATATCTGCATTGATAATAGACTGCCTCAAATAGCGGCGTGACGCCTGTAGTAGAATCTGGGGGTCAGGTTCCAATCTTTCACCAATGGCTTTGGAAAGTAACTCAGCTACCTGTTCTATATTTTTTTGTATTCCCTGGCTTACCAGATGTGAAAGTTCCTCTCCCGCCAATTGAGCAACCCACTCTCCGAGGTCTGTTTCTATCACTTCAATGTCAGCGTCCTCAAGGTGCTTGTGCAATTCAATCTCCGTGGCTACCACAGACTTAGACTTGACCACTCGTCGCACATTGTGTTCTCGTGCCAGGTTCACCACATAATTATTAGCATCCTCGGCACTTTTGGCCTCGTAGACTACAGCACCAACCCTGATAGCTTGTATCTTAAATTGCTCTACCAGTTCCGGCGTTGATATGGCAGTTATCTTTAAACCTCCAATCCAAGAAATTGCAAAATGCTATGTTCCTGTTTCCCTGGTAAAGTTCTGTGCCACGGGTTCCGGTACTTGCGATGCCTGGCCTGCTTCACTGTGCCACAAGCTCCATGCCCTTGTTGAAAGCCACCATATTGGTCTCAAGTTTTTCTCCAGGAAAGCTTTCCCGCAACACTAATTCCATCGATTTACTATCAATGGGAAGGATGCCAGAGCCAACTAAAGCACCGATAAGTATCATATTGGCGAAGATAGGGTCACCCAGCTTCATTGCTTCATCGGTAGCATTTATCAGCCATGATTTAGCTGATAATCCTTCGATAGCCTCGACGATCTTATCCAGGCTTGGGTATTCCATCCCGGCGGCGTGTATCAGTCTGGAGTTGGCTATGGTGATAACATCGGAATTTCCGAATTGCTGCAGTATTCGCAGAGTTTCTACAGGTTCCATGCCAAGGATGATATCAGCGCGCCCATTGGGAATAAACGGGCTATACTCAGTTTCCCTAGAGATTCTCAAATGGCTCATAACACTGCCGCTTCGTTGAGATGCCCCATATGTTTCTCCAATGGTCACGAAGTACCCTTCCCTTATGAAGGCTTTACCGATAAGCAGTGATATCATCACGTTTCCCTGTCCACCAACGCCAGCGATTATTAAATTGAGCGGGTCTTTCGTTAACGTCTTCATAATCACACTGCCTCCCTGATAATGGCACCTTGTGGGCATATGTCTGCGCACACGCCACAGCCGGTGCATATTGTTTCATCTATGGTAGCTTTGCCACTTTCGCTATCCCATACCATTCCCGGGCAACCGAACACCCTGGTGCATAGTCTATCGCAGCCACAGGCTTCCCCCAGGCACTTATCAGGGTCAACATGTACCTTGTAAGGAGGTTTCTTGTCCCTCCTTCCTCTTACCAGCTCGCACTCGCGTCGCATTATCACCACTCTAGGGCCTCCGTCTTGAGCTATGGCCTTTAGCAGCGTTGCCGTGCTATTCTCAAGGTCAAATGGGTCACAGACCTCGACCTGTACTCCTAACGAACGGCATAAAGCTTCCATATCCACAGCTCTTGTTGTTTCTCCCATACCGGTTACTCCCGTTCCAGGATGGGGTTGGAAGCCAGTCATAGCAGTGGCATTATTATCCAGGATGACGAGAGTAAAATTAGATTGGTTATAGATACCATTTATCAGTGCTGGAATTGCGGCATGGAAGAAAGTAGAATCACCGCACACAGCGAGCACCGGCTGATTGAAGCCAAATTGCCCCAGCTTTCCCAATCCATTAGCTACGCCAGCACCTGCTCCCATACAATACATTGTTCGCATTTGAAAGAAGCCGGCGGGACCTATTGCCAGGGTGTAGCAGCCAATGTCACCGGTGACAAACCCATCACGCCCATCCAGTCTAAGTGCGTTTTTGATTGCCCAAAAAGTAGCTCGATGGGGACAGCCCGGACAGAAAGTCATAATTCGCGGTGGCATGTAGGTAAAAGGAATTTCCTCTGCCTTTTTGCTGTACTCTGCGGGGCGAGATTCGTAGGTAAGACCCATTATCTTAGCTATTGCCGCGATAACCAGGTCAGGATTTAGCTCTCCGTAGGCGTTTATATGCCCAGAGTGCTTACCGTAGAATGTATGATGGGGCGTAGTGGGCGGTAGATCGGCAACCAGCTCCTTTATGCTTCCTTCCAGGAAGGGGTCGATCTCCTCCACCATCAGTATTTTCTGCGATTTGCCTAGATGTAGCTCAATGAGTTTTCGTGGTAGCGGCCAGATAGTGCCCAGCTTCAAAATGCCCACCTTGTTCTCCAATTTCAACGCCTTCACAGCCTCTAAAGAGTAAAGCCAGCAACTACCACCGGTTATGATTAACAATTCTGCCTCTTCCGGCCCCGTGTACCAGTTGAAAGGTGATGATTCGAATAGCTCCCGTGCCTTATCCAGTTTTGCGTGCAATTGGCTATGTAACCATGCGCTTGGGTATGGTATGAATTTGGGTAAGGTGGGCACAACGGGACATATGCTGTCGAAATGTGCCTTTTGCTCCTTCTTGGGCAACTCACCCAATCTTACATTGCCTCTGGCGTGAGCAATGCGTGTCACGCTTCGTATCATGCATATACTATTCAATTCCTCGGCGAGGTCGAAAGCCCATTTTGTCATGTCCTTGGCTTCCTGGAAGGTGGCTGGTTCCAGGAGGGGGATATCCAGCCACTTAGCTATGTTCCTCAAATCCTGTTCATTGGAGCTGGATAGAGCAGATGGATCGTCGCAAGATACCAGAACCAACCCTGCGCCTATGCCACTCATGACGAGGTTGGCCAGGAAGTCAAAGGCAACATTCACTCCGTTCTGCTTCATAGAGGTGATTGCTCGAATGCCGGCGAAAGAGGCACCAGCGGCAACTTCCAGGGCCACCTTCTCGTTAACAGACCACTCGGCGTAAAAATTCATTTCCTTAGCCACGGATATCAAGCTCGCCATTATCTCCGTTGAAGGTGTCCCTGGATAGGCACTGGCAAGCCCTATGCCTGCTTCGAGTGCCCCTCGAGCAATAGCTTCGTTGCCGACAAAAAGCTGCGTGCTGCCGGGAGCATCTATTCCAACGCCTGACATATTACTCACCTCCTTGAACTTTCCTCCATTTCTAAGCTAGCAGCCTGTCAATTATGCTCTGTTGCAGACCAACATAAAGTAGGTTCTTTCTATCGCCACTCCTGGTGATGATTTCCTGTAGCGCTCGTTTTTTCTTGAGTAAAGATGCCTCCTTAAGGTGGGCTAGATTCTCAGGAGGAAGGGTATCAACCTCAAGCTTCCCCTTTTCCTTAGCCATCTCGATGAGTTGAGCACCGACATCGGTGCGGACAATAACGGTGTTCCATCCCTCAATACCTTCCACTGAGCCTACTGAGATATCGGCAAACTCCGAAGTCATATCCAGGCAGTAAGCACAGGCAGGCATGACAAACTTCCTGATTTCATCCAGTGGAAACGAAATTTTATCTGATGGAGTGTACGCTTCAAATATATTTGCCGGAGGAGGTGGGATATCAAATTTAGTCACCTGCGGTAAGTCAAGATTTTCCTTTAAGAATTGATGGAATCCGTCAGGGGACAAAGCCCAGGTACAAAACAATCCGACTACTAGCTTCACGTTGCCTATGTTCATTCTGTCTTGCGGTGGTTCTTGCCGCATCTTGCTCAGTGCCAATATCTGGCAGGGCATAGCCACTACCGCCAGCCGCTGTTCACTATCCTTAGGAATCTGATTTAGAGCCTGTAACACAGGACAAGCCATGTAGTTGGAGCCAGCACATTGAAGCAACTCCTCCCTGCTTTGAGCTAAGAAAACGCTCGGAGTTTTATCATCGGACATCTTTGTCAGGATTGCACCATCAATAAATCCCTCCTCCAGTGCTAATGACAAAAGCGATGTTACCGTTCCGCCATATTGTGCACTCTCCTTAATACGTACATCCGTTGACCTTGTCATCAACACTTCCTTAGTGGTTCCCAGTTCATCACCACTATACGGAGTTCCAAAAACCTGCTGGCTAATCGCATCCATGTCAGTGTAAGTTCGTGGGCAGTACTGGTAACACTGCCCTTGTGAAATGGTGCAACTATCCAGAAGCACTATCCTGCCTTTATAGGAAACCAGGTAAGGACAACCGCCGGCACATGCACCACATAGAGTACATAACCCCGCATCTATAACCTCCGTGAGCAACTCCTTGGAACCTTTGACTTTCATATCCATAGT
>CAZYNG010000030.1:0-8630 GCA_964648615.1 uncultured Dehalococcoidales bacterium
CATATTGACGTTTTCCTCTGGATGTAATAAAATAGCCAGGTTGTGAAATGAGGACTCCTACCAGCAGGAAAGGATGTGCAGGAAACACTTTATTAGTATCCCGCTTTTGTAGAACTTTCGTTGAGTCTGGTTATCCCATACTTCCCGTAGGTGCCAATCCTAGTACCAGTCCAGCAGTTGCGTTAAATTTTCCGCATACTGGAAATATAATATCCTCACCTCTAATAGCCGTACCTTATTGCCTTCTTAATTCCAGCTGAGAGGTCGTCACCGAGGTGAGAGATATTTATTATTATGCCTTGGTGCCTGTTGGTCAGGAGATTCGTAAGGAAGGAATAAAAAACCATAGCTAAGGGGGTTAGAATGCCAGCAGAGATAATTGACGGAAGGAAAATAGCTGAAGAAATCCGAGAAGGACTGAAAGAGAGGGTTGCTAAACTCGAGGCAAGGAAGATGACACCTGGCCTAGCGGTTATACTTGTGGGGGAAGACCCAGCCTCTCTGTCATATATCCGTATGATAGAGAGAGAGGGTGAGGCTTGTGGAGTACGTACGGAGGTAATAAAGTTATCCTCCGAAATCAAGCAAGAGGAGCTGGAAGAAAAAATTGAGGAACTAAACCAGGACGCAGAGTTTCATGGCATTATCCTTCAACTTCCTCTCCCCAAGCACTTGAACGCTCTAAGTGCAGAAAGCAAGATATCACCTGACAAGGATGTTGACGGGACTAATCCGATAAGCACAGGCAAGTTGCTTCTGGGCGAGGAGACGTTTTTCCCTTCCACGCCATACGGAGTACAGCAGTTACTCGTACGAAGTGGGCATGACCCTGCCGGGAAAAGAGTGGTCATCTGTGGTCGGAGCAATATCGTGGGCAAGCCTCTTGCTGCTATTCTCATGCAGAAGAAAGTTGGAGCTAATGCTACGGTTACTATCTGCCACACTGGAACTAAGGACCTCGCCTCAGTGACTAGAGAGGCGGATATCCTCATCGCTGCTATGGGGAGACTCAAATCTGTAACCGCTGATATGGTCAAGGAAGGAGCAGCAGTGATAGACGTAGGTATAAACCCGATGAAGGATCCTGAAACGGGAAAGACCAAAATAGTGGGAGATGTGGACTTTGAGGGTGTTAAAGAAAAGGCGGCGGCAATAACACCCGTTCCTGGAGGAACTGGCCCAGTAACCTCGGTTATGTTAATGGAGAATACTATTAAGGCTGCCGAGCTCGCCACAGGAGTTTAACAAAGATGAGTGCTGAGATACTTGATGGCAGGAAACTTTCGGCTGAGATCAGAGAAGAGCTTAAAGGGAGGGTAAGTAAACTTAAACAGAAGGGGATAACCCCAGGGCTTGCTGGCGTTCTCGTGGGTGAAGATCCGGGTTCAGCAAGTTATATTGGACTTAAGGAAAAGGCAAGTGGGGATGTAGGCATCAACTCAAAAATGGTGAGGTTACCCCAGGATATAAAGGAAAAGGATTTGCTTAAGGAAATTGAACGTCTTAATAAGGATACCGGAGTCCATGGCATTTTTATTCAACTCCCTATGCCCGGGCATTTGGATGAAAGTAAAGCTTTAAACCTCGTTCTTCCTGAAAAAGATGTGGATGGATTTCATCCTATGAATGTGGGCAAGGCTTGGATGGGGCAAGAGGCATTTCTTCCCGCAACGCCAATCGGTATTTGGGAGATACTGGTTCGAACCGGATATAGTGACCTTAAAGATAAGGAAGTGGTGATTGTGAATGTGGATAATCTGGTGGGGAAGCCTTTAGCATCTATACTGGCTCAGGAGAAAGTAGGAGCCAATGTAACCCTTTGCCACCCCTCCACGCCAAATCTAGTCGCTTACACTCGTCGGGCAGATGTAGTAGTAGTTGCGGTAGACAAGCCAAAGTTTCTCACTGACGATATGGTGAAGGACGGCGTGATTGCCATAGATTTTGGCTCTAATTGGATTGATGACCCATCAACTAAGTCAGGAAAAAGAACTGTAGGAGACATAGATTTTGACTCTGTGAAGGAAAAGGCTGAGGCAATTACACCTGTCCCTGGAGGAGTTGGGCCTATGACCGTCACCATGCTACTGGTCAACACAGTGACGGCAGCAGAAAGGCAACCGGGTGGCTAAGATTGCGTTTTACTAGTTCAAGCTAGGTTCTTAAAAATTATAAAAGGAGGTTACTATGCCTTACGACGCAACAAAAATGAAAGATTGGCAGATCGCAGAAGCGGCTGAAAAGAACATGCCGACCTCTGATGAGTGGCGGGAAAGACTGAACCTGCAAAAGGACGAAGTCATGCCTTATGGGAGATTATGCAGGCTTGATTTCCTGAAGATCATCGAGCGTCTCAAGGACAAGCCTGATGGTAAGTACATCGAGGTAACCGCCATTACTCCTACGCCATTGGGTGAAGGAAAAACAACGACTACGATGGGTATTTTAGAGGGGATGGGCAAGCGGGGTAAGAATGCGGGCGGTTGTATACGTCAGCCCTCGGGTGGTCCCACCATGAATATCAAGGGAACCGCTGCCGGCGGTGGCAATGCTTTGCTTATTCCCATGACTGAATTCTCCATGGGCCTTACCGGCGACATCAATGACATAATGAATGCTCATAACCTGGCCATGGTGGCGCTTACCGCCAGAATGCAGCATGAGCGCAATTACGATGACGGGGAGCTGGCCAAGCGCAGCAGGATGCGCCGCCTGGACATCGACCCCACCAAAGTGGAGATGGGCTGGATTATGGATTTCTGTGCCCAGAGCCTAAGAAACATTGTCATAGGCCTCGGCGGCCGCATGGATGGATACGCAATGCAGTCCAAGTTCGGTATCGCTGTGGGTTCCGAACTTATGGCCATGCTGTCCATCGTCAGGGATCTGGCAGACCTGCGCCAGAGGATGGATGAAATTACCGTAGCTTTCGATAAAAAGGGCAATATCGTTACCACTGGTGACCTGGAGGTAGGAGGCGCCATGACCGCCTGGATGCGCAACGCCATCAACCCTACACTGATGTCTACGGTGGAGTACCAGCCTTGTATGGTGCATGCCGGACCCTTTGCCAACATCGCCGTGGGACAATCCTCCATCATCGGTGACCGCATCGGGCTGAAGATGTTTGACTACCATGTTACCGAGAGCGGTTTTGCCGCAGACATCGGGTTCGAGAAATTCTGGAACGTAAAATGCCGCTTCAGCGGTCTCAAGCCGCATGTGTCGGTGCTCACCACGACCATCAGGGCACTGAAGATGCATGGCGGTGGGCCCAAGGTTGTGGCTGGTCTGCCCCTGCCCGATTCCTACACCAAGGAAGACCTGGGGCTATTGGAGAAAGGCCTCCCTAACATGTTGCATCACATCAACACCATCAGGACATCAGGAATAAATCCTGTGGTGTGCATCAACTCCTTCCACACTGACACGAAGGAAGAGATCGCCATGGTGCGAAAGGCGGCTGAGGCGGCTGGGGCACGCTGTGCCGTGTCTTCTCACTGGGCCAATGGCGGCGATGGCGCCTTGGAGCTGGCAGATGCGGTAATGGAAGCTTGTGAAGATAAGACCGATTTCAAGTTCCTCTACCCCACGGAAATGAAGTTGCGGGAGCGGGTGGACAAGATCGCCAAGGTGGTTTATGGAGCCGATGGCGTGTCGTGGACTCCTGATGCTGAAGCCAAGGCTAAAATGCTTGAGAATGACCCCAAATATGATGATTACGCCACCATGATGGTGAAGACTCACCTGAGTCTGACACACGACCCAGCAATTAAGGGCGTCCCTAAAGGATGGACGTTGCCTATCCGCGATGTGTTGATTTATTCCGGAGCGAAATTCCTCTGCCCCTGCGCCGGGGCCATCAGCTTAATGCCAGGGACCAGCTCCGATCCGGCCTTTAGAAAGGTAGACATCGACACAAAGACTGGTAAGGTACAAGGGCTCTTCTAAGGGGCGATAAGCTTAACTTGAGAAGATAGATTTCGGCGCTGCAACTTCCTCTCCCTTGAAGAGAGAGGATAAAGGAGAGGGTGCTGGTAAAACCAAAGAGCGTCTCTTTAACCATTAATGGCAAAGAAATAAGAACCACTGAGGGCGAGAGTCTTCTCTGGGTGGCTTTGGACAACGGTATTTACATACCCAATCTTTGTGCCATTCGGGAAAGGAGCGAGCCTTTTGCCTCCTGTCGTCTTTGTTTCGTGGAGATAGAAGGCAGGGCCAAGCCGGTTACAGCGTGCACTGTGCCGGTGGAAGAAGGAATGGTGGTTAACACCAAAGGGTCGAAAGCCTTGAACCTAGCCCGTACCTATTTCGAGTTGCTCCTATCAAGTCTACCTGTGGATTGTGCCCATTGCCCTAAGAGTGGTCACTGTGAGGTACAGAAGATCGCCAAGTATCTTGGTGTAAAGCTCAACACAAAGCGTTTTATAAAGACTCTACGTGACCTACCTGTGGATTCTAGCAGTCCAGTATTCATTTATGACCCGAATAAGTGTGTACTTTGTGGCAAGTGCGTGTGGGTATGCCAGGAGAAACTCGGCCTGGGGGTTATTGATTTTGCCTATCGTGGCTTTAGGCGAGTGGTCACCACCTTCGGAAACGTACCTATCGCCGAATCCGGTTGCCAGGACTGTGGTGAGTGTGTGAAAGTTTGCCCTGTTGGCGCTTTAGTGTTCAAGGAAGCGGTTTGACACGGAGAATACTCTCGTATAAAATAGTGGGTTTGGTAAGTCGAAAACCTGGAGGAAAGGATGATTATCATCGGTGAGAATATACACGTTATAGCAGGGGCAGTAAATCAGGCGATAAAAGCGCGTGATTCCAAACCAATCCAGGATTTGGCCAAAGGTCAAGTTCAAGCTGGGGCTGATTATATCGACTTGAACCTTGGTCCGTTAACTAAAAATCCTGAAGAGACTATACAATGGGTGGTAAACACAGTTCAAGACGTTACCGACTTGCCTTTGTCCCTTGATACCATGAACCCGGTAGCCATGGAAGCAGGTCTCCCTCTTTGCAAGAAAAGGCCTTTGATCAACTCTGCTTCGGGGAAGAAAGACTCGAAAGAACAGATGCTTCCCCTGGCCAAAAAATACAATTGCGATGCGATAGTTTCGGTTATCAATGACAGTGGCATGCCTCCGGATGTCGAAATGAAGACGGAGAGTATCATGGACACAGTTGCCTACGCTAACGAGCTTGGAATTCCCAATGAGGATATCTGGGTTGACCCTATAATCTTACCTGTAAGTACTGCTGGTGAAGGGCAGGGTTTTGCTAAGGCATCTCTGGAATTCATCCAAATTATTCCTGAAGTTTTGCCGGGGATCAAATCAACAGTGGGGCTCTCAAATATATCTAACGGGGCACCAAAAGAGCTTCGCCCAATCCTCAATCGTACCTACCTGGTAATGCTACAGAGGTACGGGCTCTATTCTGCAATCGCCGACCCTTTAGATAAGGAATTCATGAGTTTGATTAGAGGTGAGATGCCAGACGTGGTCAACCTTATCTATAAAGTTATGGATGGAGAAGAGATAGACCTTTCTTCTCTGCCTCAAAAGGAAATTGACTATGTGAAGACAGCCAGGGTCCTTACCGGCGAGGTTCTATATTCTGATGCCTGGCTTGAGTAAGGAGGTGGAAAATGGAATATAAAGCGCCAATCGAGTCCAATACCGGGGTAGTAAATGTAATGAGTCTGGGCAAACCAGGAGGGAAAACTGTAACAATTGGAGGGGAAAATATCTTGCCCTTCCATTTTTTTGATGACGGCTCATGGTCGAATCCACCGGTATTTGCTCTACAGATCCTTGACCGGGAGCCACCCGAAGGCTTACCCAACTTTCTATATGAGCCCTTCAAAGATGTGCTGCACGATCCTGCGAAGTGGGCCAGGAAAGTTGAGGAATTTGATTATGTAGATGCGATACAGCTTTATCTCCTAAGTACCGACCCTGCAGATCAGGATTCACCTCCTGAAAAGGCAGCAGAGGTAGCGAAGGAGGTGGCAGAGGCAACAAGTCTTCCGTTAATTATTTACGGCTCTGGAGACCCCGATAAAGATGCCAAGGTTCTTCCTGCAGTTTGTGAAGCAGTTGATGGCATGAATTATCTCATAGGGCCAGCGCAGAAGGAAAACTATGAGGTGGTGGGAAAGGCAATTCTGGATCACGGGCTTATCGCCAGCGCCCAAACTCCCATGGATATCAATCTACTTAAGGAGCTCAACGTAAAGCTGGGTCACTTCTTTCCCTTAGAGAAAATCGTTATTGACCCTTTAAGTCCAGCATTGGGTTACGGTATAGAATATACCTACAGTCTAATGGAGAGGATAAAGCAGCTTGGAGAAATCATCAAAGACAAAATGACGCAGATGCCCATGATTGCTGATTTCGCCACTGAAGTCTGGAGGGCAAAACAGGCCAGGGAAAACGAGGAGCAAGGGATACTCTGGGAGGCAATGACTTCACTGTCCCTTCTCACCGCTGGGGCAAATATCCTGACTCACAGGCACCTCAAGTCTATAAAATTAGTAAAGGAAATGTACGAAAGCGAGGTAAAGCAATGGCAGAAGTAGTAAAAGAGCTAACTAAAAAAGAAGAGGAAATTCGAGAGCTGATAAGGGCCGAGATTCCTTGGGAGTCTGTCGGTCCTACCCCAATGCCAGAAATCCCAGACCTTAGGTCATGGGACATGAGGCTGCTTAAGACTTATAAGCCCTGGTATGCCCCATTCTGTGACCTGTGCTGTCTTTGTACCTACGGGAAGTGTGATCTTACCCAGGGAAGGAGAGGGGCTTGTGGCTTAGACATAGCAACTCAGCAGGCAAGGCTTATTCTTCTCGCTTGCTTGATGGGGTGCTCAGCCCATGCCGCTCATGGTGGTCATATACTGGAGCATTTGATTGAGAAATATGGCGCCGACAAAAAGATTGATATGGGCACATTTATCGAGCTTGAGGCTCCAAATATAAGGACGGTTACCGGCTTGAAGCCGGAGACCCTGGGCGACCTTAAGATGGTCATAGAGTACGTATATAAGGAGATTGCCCATCTTCTTGATTCCACACATACCGGCCAGGAAGGAAGCTATCTAGATTACGAATCCAAAGCCTTGCATGCCAGCATGCTGGACCATGTGGGGATGGAAGTAGCCGATATCGCCCAGATTGTGGGATTTGGTTTCCCTACCTCCGTTGCCGATACGCCCCTCGTGGACATGGGATGGGGCTCGATAGATAGATCCAAGCCAGTGATCCTGCTGGTTGGGCATAATCCAGCAACTTCATGTACGCTCATTGATTACTTACGTGAGAATGACCTCTATGATAAGATTGAGGTAGGTGGCATTTGTTGTACCGCTCTGGAGACAACAAGGTATTCCGATAGGGCAAAGGTCGTAGGTCCTCTTTCCAGGCAACTCTTCTTCGTCAGGACAGGCATTCCTGATGTAATAATGACAGATGAGCAATGCATCAGGACTGATATGCCCATAGAGGCAGACAAGGTTGACTCGCGGGTTATCGCCTGTCTGGATAAGGCAATGTACGGCCTTGAGGATGCCACTGACTGGGAGACAGAAGAGATAGTGAAGCAAATGGTAGAGGACAAAAAGCACTTCGCTATCCTAGACCCTGAAAAGGCGGCTGAGGTGGCGGCAAAAGTCGCCCTGGAAATCGCCCCGAAAAGGAGGAAGGAGTGGATAAGTGAAGAGGAGGCTAAGGAGCTTGCCGCGAAGTGCACCAAATGTGACATGTGCGAAAGGGTATGCCCCAATTTACTGGGAATTGGCAAGGCGATGAAGGATATTTCCAAGGGGGATTATGATGAGCCAAGGCAGCTATTCAACAAGTGCATTGGATGTGGTAAGTGCGACCAAGAGTGCCCGCAACATATTCCTATCCTCAAGGTAATGCAGGTAGTGGCGAGCAAGGAGACCTGGAAGATTAGGGCTGGGCGTGGCGCTATCATGGACACCGAGATAAGGAATGTCGGGGCACCTATAACGTTGGGTACAATTCCCGGGGTTGTTGCCTTTGTAGGCTGCTCCAACTATCCCGATATAGACGATATTGCCGACATGGTGGATGAGTTTGCGCGAAGAAAGTATATCGTGGTTCTTACGGGTTGTGCCGCTATGGTTGCCGGTATGAAGAAGGATGAAGAGGGCAAGAACGTCTATGAGAAATACCCTCCTGATTTCGACGCCGGAGGTGTGGTAAATGTTGGCTCTTGCGTATCCAATTCTCATATTACCGGAGCGGCGATAAAGATAGCCAATATCTTCGCTGCCTTGCCTTTGAGGGCAAATTATGAGGTAATGGCCGATTATGTTCTTAACCGTGTAGGTGCCTGTGGTGTAGCCTGGGGGGCAATGTCCCAGAAGGCAGCTTCCATTGGCACGGGGTGTAACAGGTTGGGTATTCCTGTGCTCTTAGGTCCTCATTCGTCCAAATATAGAAGGCTATTTCTGTCACGAAAGGAGGAGGATGATTGGAGCGTTATGGATGCCAGGAAAAGGGAAATTGTGGATAGCGGAGAGCCTTCTCCTGAACACCTAGCCTATGTATGCGAGACGAAGGAAAAGGCCATGGTGATGATCCCCAAGCTGTGCATAAGGAAAAACGA
>CAZYNG010000031.1:0-8162 GCA_964648615.1 uncultured Dehalococcoidales bacterium
AAGCAAGAGGTCTCACTGACCAACCTGGAGACCATCATACCCTTTAAGCACGCCAGAGATATCATCCTGAAAAATCCAGACCACATCGCCGTAATTGACTGTAGTTGCAGGTCGACGAAGGAAAATCCCTGCAAACCTATAGATGTCTGCATTGCCGTGGGAGAGCCGTATGCCAGTTTCGTTCTGGAGCATAAGACAAACAACGCCCGCAAGATCAGCCAGGAAGAAGCTGTGGAGATCATAGAAGCTGAGGACGATAGGGGACATATACACACCGCCTGGTTTAAAGATGCTATGGGTGATAGGTTCTACGCTATCTGCAATTGCTGTAAATGTTGTTGTGCAGCGATGAGGGGCTTCCGATGGGGTGTACCCATAATCGCCCCCTCGGGCTATGTTTCCGAGATAGGCGAAGATTGTAATGGTTGTGGGCAATGCATTGATTTTTGCCAGTTTGAAGCCCTTACCCTGAAGGATGAACGGGCAGAGGTTATCTATGATAAATGTATGGGCTGTGGAGTATGTGAGACGAAGTGTCCCATAGACGCTATAAGCTTAAAGAGGGATCCAGCCAAGGGCAACCCTTTAGATATTAAAGCACTTATGAAACAGGCGTGAAGCTGGACTAAAGCCTTCTCAGCCTGCTGCCAGTTTTTTTACAATCTGGCGAACAGCCACGATACTGGGCAAAGTATCAGGGAAATCGGTTATCGGTTTATTATTAAAGTCGTATTCCCTTACCATATCATCTTCTGGAATCCATCCCAGCAAGTCCACGGAAACATCACCGAGAATCCTGTCCACCTCTTTCCTGTTTTCCACCCTGTTTATTACCAGCCCCACTCTGCGGCATTCCACAGCCCTCGTGGTCTCTACGAGCTCTTTTATTGACGAGACAACATTCACACCCTTGGCAGATGTATCGGTTATCAGCACAAGGTCATCCACGGTCTGCATAACCCTTCGGTTTATCTGTTCCACGCCTGCTTCTCCATCAATCAAGACAAGGTCAAAGTTCCTGGATAGAGCCTCTATTATCTCTTTCAGAAGCTGATTTACCTGGCAATAACAGCCCTCGTCCTCAGGTCTTCCAATAGCCAGAACTGCCAGGTTGGCGCTTTCTTCAAGCGCATCAAAAACTTCATAGTCCAGCCTGGAAAGCAGCTCGGATTTATCCCCCGTTCTCTTCCCCTTTTTAATTCCGTCTATTAAATCGTTCCGTATATCGTTAACCGTTTTTTTAACTTTAACGCCAAGGGCAGGGGCAAGACCAAAGGAAGGGTCGGCATCGATAGCCAGAATTTTCGTATCCCCCCTATCTGCGAGCAGCTTGACCATCGCCGCGGTTAGAAAAGTTTTTCCTACACCACCCTTCCCGCATACTGCTATAATCTTACTTTCCATCTCGTTACCTCATCGAGATTCCAGCAGCTCCCGTCTCATTTTCTTCAACTCCAGAACCTCACCACACACATCTGAATATTCGCAGGTTGAGCAGTCAAATGATAATTCTTCCACCATCTTGTTCATCGCGCCGAGTATTCGCCTGGCTTTATTGGATATATCCCCGAGCTCCTTTACATCGTCCTCGCTCGAGGTCACAAAGATAACCTCCAGCGATTGAAGGTCAAACCGTGACTTAAGACTATCGCCCAGCGCATTTCCCAGAACCGCAAACGAAAGACCGTCCTGGACGCCATCTTTGCTTATCCTGCTCCAGATGCTCAGCCCGGAGGGAAGGCTCTTAATCATGTAACCCTTCAAACCCAGCTCATACTGAGCTGAATTTAGCTTCCTGTAATCCTCGTCTTTTAGCGTGGTAGACCCGACCAGTAGAATCTGGGCAAAGGGGAGGCTTCCTTTTGCTTCCGGGATGTCTGGACCTACCAGTGAGATGGCTCCATCATTAACCAGTTCAAGGCTTTCGGTCAACAGAACCACAGCTAGAGAGGCGGTTCCCGGATTTCCGAGTTCAACCCAGGTATCCTCACGCAAAATGATTGTCGGCTTCCCTTCACTGCTAAAACTTGATAGGTCTTCTCCATTCCCGGAGTCCAGGCGCCTGACCTTCTGACCGATTTCCCCTTTCTCTGCTATATATTCCCTCAGCCTTGTTATATCCCGGTCAAATGCTTTCAACTCTCCTGCAACTCCTTCTCGGCAAGTAGAGAGGCACCTACTGCACCCACAATCTGGGGATCTGCTGGCACCGTTTTTATGCTAACCCCGAGCCATCCTTCCAGGCTCTTGATTACCCCGATATTCTTGGCTACTCCCCCCGTCATGACCACATCTTCCTTGACGCCGGCATTCCTGACCAGGCTCGCTATTCTTGAGGCTATCGACTGATTGACGCCAGCTATAATATCCACTACATCTTTCCCTTCGTTAAGAAGAGATATAACTTCAGATTCAGCAAATACAGTGCATTGACTGGTGATTTCAAGCGGGCTCTTCGATTGCAGGGATAAGGGACCCAGGTCATCGAGTTTCAATTCCAGTGCTTCAGCTAAAACATCAAAAAAACGCCCACCGCCAGCGGCACATTTATCGTTCAGACGGTAACCCAAAACTCTCCCCTCCTTACCAACGCTGATAGCTCTGCTGGCATTCCCTCCTACATCAATGACTGTCCTGACTGATGGAATAAAAAAATAAGTTCCTTTAGAAAGGCAGGAAAGCTGCGATATATACTTGCCGGTAAACGAGACATTTTTCCCACCATCGCCAGTGCTTACGCAATATCCTACATCATCAATTGATAGATTAGCCTTTGAAAGTGCTCCATCCATAGCATTCTTTGCTGCCAGGTCAGGCTTAAATCCCGTTTCGATGATATGATGGGCTATAATCGCCCCGTCCTTGGTTAGAGCGACCTTTGTGCTCAGGCTTCCTACATCACATCCGGCTGCAATCATTGACGCCTTCCCTATCCTTTCGGTAAAATTTTTTCTCTTGCGAACAGCGCCCCTCCGAGAGCCCCCACAATCTGAGGGTCCACGGTAAGCTTTTTTGTGTTTACCCGCAACATTGTCTCCAGGCTTTTAACCACACCGGTATTCTTAGCCACTCCTCCTGTTATTACCACATCTTCTTCTACGCCGACTCTCATCGCCAAACTGTTCACCCTCTCTGCCATGGCCCTGGTGATTCCAGCAGCCAGATCATGCTGGTCCGCTCCCTCGGCGATGAATGCCGCCACCTCGGTCTGGGCATAGATGCTGCACATACTGGTAATAACCACAGGATTTCTCGCCAGGAGGGACAAAGGACCAATTTCATCGAGCCTTATCTCTAATGTCTTCGCCATAACCTCCAGAAATCTCCCCGTTCCCGCAGCACACTTATCGTTCATAATAAAATTTTGCAGCTTGCCGTTTGCATCGATCCTGATTACCTTACAATCCTGACCGCCAACGTCAATCACCGTCCTCACCGAAGGGATAAGCCAGTGTGCTCCCTTGCCGTGGCAGGATATCTCGGATATGTTATCCCTGGCGAATGGAATCCTCTCCCTGCCATAACCTGTGCTGATGCAGTAATCTATATCTTCCAGAGCAAGATGAGCTTTTTGTAACGCCTTGTCCATAACATCTTGGGCTGATTGCTCTGGTCTTGGCCTGACCCCGATGATCTCCGAGGATAAAATTTTCCCGTCGCCCATTATAACGGCTTCAGCAGTTAAGGAACCGACATCACAACCAGCAACAATCATAGCACCACCACTGTGTTAATGAACTCCTCAATCTGGTCTCTAATAGTTGGCCAGGGAGTAACCCGGTCATCCCAGGTATCTGAATGTATGATGAGGGTTGGTATCTCTAACTCTTCTTCAATCATTTTCATCAGCACCTTGATACCTCCCCAGGTATTCTTGCATCCCAGCGTGCCAAGGTATATAGCACAATCTATGTTAAGGTCTTTAGACTGCGTAGCTATGTCTTCAAACCACTGACCGGGATAATCAAGGGGTCCCCTTATTTGCTTGGTCATCATCATGTTGTGTGCTTGCCCGGCTAAGCTATCGAGCATGGTATCTACGGTTGAGGTATCTATGTTGTAATGCTGGTGGCTGAGTATTGCTAGCCCCTCCATCAGCACTGAGATTCCGTTGTGTTCCAACCATCTCCAAAACTCTCCACCCGCAGTAAAATGGCTGAGGTAAACGAGGCTGGCCCTTGCCTTCTCCCTGGGTAAAACTCCTTCTCCCTTCTTGTACCTCTCCTTCACCACCTCATACATAGTCTCCATCACCTTTGTCGCCTGAGGAGTTCCTGAAGACATAAATCTTGTACCGAACATCATGAGGTTGAATATAGCCGGGACCGGATTGGGGACAGCCCTCCTTAAGTCATAGAGTTCAGCGACATACTCGTCCTGCTTTTTAGCTTCTGTACAGCACTGCCGCAGCTTATCTTCATCCAGCTTATTTCCAGTCTGCTCTTCCAGGAATGCTACCAGCTTTCTATATTCCTTTTGATAATACCTCATCATCTCTCCATCTTCATCCCAATATGGTGGAGCATCAATGTTACAGAACGGGATATGCAGGTATTCAGATACAAAGTCAAACATTTTTGAGTTTGTATCGCAGCTCCCCGAGGCCATATTAAGCACCATATCTGGCTTTTCAATCAGACCCGATAATATGACGCCCACTCCTCCCCTTTGCGCAGTGCACATGGACTCTGGAATGCCTATGCCCGTAGTGTAATCGAGAAACCTGAAGATACCCTTAGGGACCCCCATTGACAGTAAGCTCGATATGACTTCGGGGGACACCGGGACTATATCCATGGCATACAATATCGCTGGAGGGAAGTTAAAGTTTTCAAAGGCTATTTTCTTCCCCTCCTTGTGGGCATTGCTGAGATTTTGAAGATAAGAACTCTGTAGCTCCATGAAGGGCAGCGCGACTTCTCTGATATCTGGTTCAAGCGTGAATGTCTCCATCATAGCGGACATCGCTGGCAGCGCTCTCATCATACCCCTGACCTCTTTGTCAGTTGCTTGAGTGCCAGACATCATCCCAAGCATCGTGGAAATTGCCCGGGGGAAACTGGCTTGTGCCGCTTTTTCTTTCATTTTTTCACCCTCCTATCCTCTCTAAAAATGCCTGAACCCTTGTCCTCAGCCTGCCGCTATCAGCCAGGGGACCATATTGTCTTTCCAGCCTTAATGTGGGAATACCATCAGCCTCTAAATCCCTTCCATAAAGCGTGTTATCAGTCCCGTGCAGGTCACAAAACCTTATGTTCTCCAGAATGACACCATCCACTTTCCCACTCCTGGCAATATCCCTTACAAAACTGTATCTACGAGAGTATTCTCCATACATACGAGGACAGGGAATATGCTCCCAATACCTGGTGACGATAGTCTGTAAGGGGTCACCATTTTCCTCGACCAGGTTCCAGAAGCATCTCGCCCCATAGCATAATGAATCAGCAACAACCACCGCGCCAAGGTCTTCCATGAGCTTCACCAACTCTATATCGTCATTTACACTCCCTACTATCATCAGCCTTGGTCTACCGGTAATGCCTTTCCTCTTGCCAAGTTCGTCCAGTAATTTCTCCAGCTGCTTATTGTATTCGTCCTTCGGCATCACAGTGCTTGTTACCACGATGCCCAGAGCCTCTGTTCCGGTGACTGGAACCTCATCTTTTTCCCTGAGCTCGTACAGCTTCCTCAATAGCTGCCTGGTTTTGTTGTATACCTTGATAGCATTCCTCAATCCCTCTTCTGTCACCTCAACCCCAAAATGCTTCTCCATCTCCTTGATAAGCCTTTGAGTCTCAGCCATAAGCAATTCGGTGGCATGCTCGCTACGCGAATGAGGCAGACCATAATATTGAAAGAAGGCAGGAAGGCGAGCATTTCCATCTTTCGCTGCTCTTCTCCACGCATCAAAAATACGCCGCATATGGTCACATTCATAAGTTATAATTGCTCCATCCAGGAAATCGAACCTGCCATCAGCGGCATTCTCCAGTACACACTTAACAAAGTTGCATATGACTGGTCCGAAATACATATCCGCTATGGTAACTTTCGTAGCCTCTCTCCCCCCTATTCTATAGGGGAGAATACCGGCAGCATAAATGATTTCCTCTGGTATATAAGTGCCTGCGTATCCTATTACCTTCCCTCCCTTTTCCCTCCAACCCTCTACATAAGGATTGGACAGGGTTTTCGCCGGTTCGACCAACTTCTCCATTAGTTCCATTTTCCGTCTCCTCTCATTCTTGAGCCTGCCCGAGCAAAATCCTCAAGTCCTCCATGAGATAATTTCCCAGTTTCCTCGCTTCACCACTGTCCACGCCCGATATAATCCTGGAGAGGGGGTCGGTCAGAAGCTTTGGATTGGTTTCATGTATGCCGTTTATAGTGCGAATCAAGGAGTTCAGTAATTCGCTGACCTCCCTGGTATCGATACCGGCTATTGTCTCAGAAAGCACCGCCCCCAGGAGCTCTGGTGGCATTTCAGCAACTCTTGATACCGCCCTGTTGGAGCTTCGGACAAGCGAGTTTACCACCGCGGGGGTTGTCGAGATAGCGGAGAACATGAACTCCGGGTTCTCCATTAACACATCGGTTACGGTATTTGTGATTCCTTCGCCAGCTTCAGAAAGGGCTACCGTCGCTTCAGCGAACTTTTCCGGGTCAATGGTTGAAAGGATATCCCGTAGTTTCTGTGAAATGAGCTCCCGGGTCATAGGAGCTTCTTCTCCCAGGAGTATGCCCAGCGTATGCAGCAGAATCCTCATTATCCCAAGGAGCGAATTAATCAGCTCGCCGATTTCCCGGGCATCAACATCCTTTATCAGCGGCATACCAGAGACCATTTCGTCGACCACTTCAGGGGCGAAGTCACCAATGGATAAGACATCTCCCGCCAACCCCTCAATTTGCGGTAGAGTCTCCTTTAAGCTTTTAACAGTTATGTTTATAATCGCGGGAAGTATCACCCCCATACTCATTACCTTGCCCAGATTTGTCCACAGCACTTCATTTGATGCCCTTACCATAGCCAGGATATCCTCTGATGAGCCCTCTATCGCCTCCCCGAGCTCACCGAAATCAGTGGACGAGATGAGGCTTGTAATAAATGGGGAGAAGGTATCGGCAAGAAGTGTTGGGTTTTCTTTATGTGCTGTGTTCAGAGCTTGCGCAAGCGAATTTACGGTTTCGCCGATTTCCCGGGCATCAATATCCTTAATGCCTGCTGGAATAGAGGCGGAAATCGTACCCGGTGGCATTTTCTGCAAAGATTTCAAAGTCTCATTCACGGCAGCGATAACGGCATTGGTAAGGGAAGGAAAGTTCTCCAGAATGGTAGTTGTGAGTTCGGAGTCTTTCCTCAGGAGCGTCCGCGTCAGCCTTGAGGCTGACTTTGGGTCTATTTCATTTACTACCTGCTTCAATATGCTTTTTATAAGTGACGTTCTTATTATTTCCAGTGCCACTCGGTCCGTCAGCTCGGTTACACCCTTTTCCCCTTGTTCATTTTCGCTCATTCTACTCACCCCCTATAATGTGTCACCTATCTACGTGAACTAGGTCATCAAAAATATTCACCGGTGCGCATGACATAGTTATCAACTACTATCTTCTCACAGATTGTAGAGTAGGCCTTAAAATTCTTAATCTCAAGATGTTTGGCTGGTACCATTTCTCTGAAGCTGACAATCCTTTCATCAAAGAATAAAACGCCTATTTCACTTTGAAAGCACCTGTCCAGAAACTCCTCATCTACCTGATATGGGAAAAGGACATATCCTCTATTGAAACAGCCCTTTAATCCCTCCAGGACATCCAGTGCACCCAAAGCGTCTTCAGCGCCGCAACACATCATCACACATTCTTCGGCTGGTAGCCGGTAACGGTCGATCTTCCAGAAGACTTTGTCTCCTGGTTCGTTTTTACTTTTAATCCAACCGTCCTCCTCGCTATCCCGCAACACAACTTTGACAAAATCTTCGTTAAACCCGGTCTTTTCCACTATGGACTCCGTAGGCGTCCACTCATCCTCACTCAACAAATACAGGAAGCCAGTTGGTGCCCCTCCCTTGTTTTCCAGGCGAAGTTTGATCTGCTCTAACTTAGGCTTTATCCCGACGACATCGGGCTTAAGGTCGATATTCGGTATCTCCGGCGAG
>CAZYNG010000032.1:0-4085 GCA_964648615.1 uncultured Dehalococcoidales bacterium
CAAGCGAGAATGATGGAACAGGTGCGTGCCTCTGAGAGGAGCTATCGAGAGTTATTTGAAAGCGCCCATGATGCTATCTGGATACACGATCTACACGGTAACATTATGGCGGCTAACGAACCTGCCGCCAGGCTCATTGGATTTGACCCTGAGGAAATTCCCGGTGGGCTCCTCGGTTATGATTCAGAAAAGGTACCTTACAAACTTGACGAATATGAATTGAGCTCATTGCCCTTGAATGTTAAGTCGTTTCTTTCTGAGGAGAGCTTATCCTTGGCTAGGGAGATGCGAGATAAATTACTTCAAGGGCATATGGCTGTACAGCCTTATGAGCAACAAATTATGAGGGCGGATGGGACTATGGCAACAGTCATGTTAACCACCAACTTAATTGCCAGGGATGGTGAACCTAAAGCTTTTCAGAATATTGCCAGGGATATAAGCAAAGAGAAGCAAATGCAGGAGAACATGCGCCTGTATATCCAGCAAATCACCAGGGCTCAGGAGGAAGAATCCTCTCGCATCGCTCGTGAGCTGCACGATAGCACTGCTCAGGAACTCATCGCCCTTCTTCATCAGGTAGAGGGCTTGTTGCGGGATAGAGCGAAGCTGCCCCTGAGTGAGGCTAAGGCTTTATGGGGGATACATGAGCAAATAAAGGGCATATTGCAGGAAGTGCGTTACTTTAGCCGTGACCTTCGTCCTTCAATACTGGATGACCTCGGCTTGCGTGCTGCACTTGAATGGCTGGTGGAGCAGCTTGAAACTGAGCATAAGGTGGAATGTCATTTAATCGTAGTAGGGCAGGAACGGAGATTAGCTTCAGAAATGGAGGTGATGATTTTCCGTATTGTTCAGGAGGCGATAAGGAATATCGGGAAACACTCTCAAGCGTCAAAGGCTGAAGTTACCGTTAAATTCGAGCGAAAGGAAACAACTATCACAGTAAAGGACAATGGTGTTGGCTTCCAGCTCTTGGAGAGCGTGGGAGACTTGACTCGTGCCGGTAAGCTTGGTCTTGCCGGGATGCAGGAACGGGCGCAATTGCTCGGTGGAAGCTTATCAATACAGTCTGAACTAGGCAGAGGCACTACCATAGTGGTTAAGGCACCGGTGTAAGCTGCTTTGCAATATGAAAGTACATACGTTGCATCAATGGGATGTGAGCCATGGCCAGGCTAAAGCGCTGCAGGTCAGCCTGGCCAGAAAGGTAGTGACTGAGGATGAAGGTATTAATCCTCACCTGATTGCTGGTGTTGATATATCCTCGCCTGGTCCTCGGGACACAGGTCGGGGGGCCGTGGTGGTGTTAAATTACCCTGAACTCAATTTGGTGGAAGTGAAGACTGTGGAGAGAAAGGTCACCTTTCCTTACATACCGGGACTGTTGTCCTTTCGGGAAGCTCCTTTGATATTAGCTGCTTGTCAAGAATTGTCCAGCGTTCCCGACTTGGTTCTAGTCGATGGTCAGGGGATCGCCCACCCCCGGCGTTTTGGGCTTGCATCGCATCTGGGGCTTTTCCTCGATGTGCCCGCTATTGGTTGCGCTAAATCTATACTCTGTGGTGCTCACAAGCCTGTGGGGGAAAAGGTTGGCTCTTATGCCGAACTGGTTGATAATGGTCAAGTCATCGGGGCTGCTTTAAGAACCAGGATTGGGGTGAAACCAATATATGTTTCCGTAGGTCATAAAATTAGTCTTAACTCAGCGATAAAATGGGTACTTAACTGCTGTCGCGGCTATCGTCTTTGTGAGCCAACAAGGTTAGCTCACCTTGCCGCTGGAGGCAACCTGAGAATAGAATCGAGTCAGCAGGGGAAGTTATTTGGTTAACATTAGGGAGGAGCCATGGAAGAGCAGAAAGAGAAACTGGGTGCTTTGCTTCGACAAATCTCACAAATAATGGAGCATCTTTGACATCCCTGGCAAAGAAGAGGAAGTTGCTCGGATAGAGCGGGAATCAGCAAGTCCTGAATTCTGGAGTGACTCAGCCAGGGCGCGAGCCGTAATGCGGGGGCTGGGAGCGAGGAAGAATCTAATTCGCCCATGGCGTGAGTTAGAAAAGAAGGCTTCTGACCTTTACCAACTGGTTTGTCTCGCTGAAGAGGAAGGGGATGCTTCGCTAGGTGAAGAGATAAACACGGAGGTAAAGGCGGTAGCCTGCCGATTTGAGCAACTGGAAAATCAGCTGATTTTAAGTGGCGAGTATGATGCGCACAGTGCCTTGGTTGCCATTCATGCTGGTGCTGGTGGCACTGAGTCGCAGGATTGGGCAAGTATGTTGCTCAGAATGTATTTGAGGTGGTCGGAAAGGCATAATTACCACGGTGAGACATTGGATATTTCCCCTGGCGACGAAGCAGGGATTAAGAGTGCTATCCTGGGAATTAAAGGGGACTACGCTTATGGGTATCTCAAATGTGAGCACGGGGTTCACAGACTGGTTCGACTTTCTCCCTTTGATGCTGACCATGCTCGGCATACCTCTTTTGTATTGGTGGAAGTTCTGCCTGAAGCAGAAGAAGAGGTGGATTTACAGATAAATTCTGAGGATTTGAAGGTGGAGACTTTCAGGTCAAGCGGTCCTGGCGGGCAGCATATGCAAAAGACAAGCAGCGCTGTCAGAGTGACTCACCTGCCCACTGGATTAACCGCGGTTTGCCAGAGTCAGCGCTCCCAGCATCAGAATAAAGAAAATGCGTTGAGGATCCTTTACACTCGCCTTCTGGAGGTGGAGCGTGTGAAAAAAGAGGAGGAGAAATTGAAGCTCAAAGGTGAGCGTATTGAGGCTGGGTGGGGAAATCAGATTCGAAGCTATGTCCTGCATCCTTACAAAATGGTGAAAGATCATCGCACCGGTTTTGAGGTTAGCAATGCTGAAGCAGTGCTCGACGGAGAGCTGGATGAGTTTATCAATGCTTACCTGCGCTCTAAAGTAGGGAAGGGAAGTGACTAAATATGTGTTTGGCGAAGGGCTCAGAGTGATAGTTTATCAACGATAAAGGCAGTTATGGTTAAGCGTATCGGCTCGGTAGTTTTGCTGCTACTGCTATTGGTAGTTTTCCCACCAGTCAAAGCTGAAAGCAATATTTCCGTCTTGGATAGCAGCGTAACCATAGATTTCCCTTACTCCCTTGCGTTTAATCTTGAGGCGGAAAGTCCTGCCAATATTGTTGATGCGCGGCTTCATTATCAGGTTGATAGGATGAATTATGCTCAGGTTGTTAGCGAGGGCTGGACTGAGTTCACTCCGGCAACAAGGGTGGAAGCTAGCTGGGTGTGGGACATGAGAAAGGCGAGCTTGCCTCCTGGAGCTCAAGTAACATACTGGTGGACTATCAAGAATGCTGACGGTGATGAGTTTGAAACATTGCCCGCCATAGTTCGCTTTGACGATAGTCGTCATCAGTGGCAAAGCTTGACCAGCGGTAACATAACTTTGTTTTGGTATGAAGGCGACGATTCCTTTGCCTGGGAGCTAATGAATGCCTGTCAGGAAGGACTTGCCAGGTTAACACAGGAATTCGGCGCTTATCCTGAGAGGGCTATCACTATATATGTTTATGCCTCATCATGGGAGTTGCAGGGAGCGATGATCTTCCCACAGGAATGGACGGGAGGTGTTGCCTTTACTGAATTTGGTATCATCGCCATGGGTATTTCACCCGATAGCATTGATTGGGGAAAGGAAGCTTTGGTTCATGAGCTCACTCATTTAGTTGTTCATCAACTAGTTTTCAGTCCTTACGGTTCGTTACCTATGTGGCTTGATGAGGGTTTGGCAATGTATAATCAAGGTGACCTTCCCCCCGAATTGGCTTATCGTTTAGAAAAAGCTATCTCTGAAGATAAGCTGCTCTCCGTGCGTGGTCTGTGCAGCCCGTTTTCTGCTGAGCCTGAAAAAGCCTATCTTTCCTACGCTGAGAGCTATAGTCTGGTGGAATACCTTTTGGACAACTATAACGGAGATAACATGCTTGATCTATTAACTCTTTTTAAGCAGGGCAATACCTACGACGAGGCTTTAACTGAAGCTTATGGTTTTGATATCGATGGGCTTGATGCTCGCTGGCGAGAATCATTG
>CAZYNG010000032.1:4185-7997 GCA_964648615.1 uncultured Dehalococcoidales bacterium
AAGCTTATGGTTTTGATATCGATGGGCTTGATGCTCGCTGGCGAGAATCATTGGTAGCTTCCGCAGTCGTTGCGGTGAGCCAAAGCCCTGAGCCCTTCGCCTCTTGTCATTCTGACCCTGAACGAAGTGAAGGGGAAGAATCTCCTGATGCTCAGGGTAAACTCCACAGGGAGGCAGCGAAGCAATTTCATCCCGGCTCAATCGCTGGCCTGTCAGCGTTAGCTATATCAGCAGGAGTCTGGTAGCTTGAAGGATTTTGGGAAAAGAATCTGGCGTCTGATATCATTGTCTTTTCTACTCTGTGCTCTGGTCTTACCCCAGGCTAGCTGTGTTTGTAACTGGCATCCGCTTTCCAGTGAAGATGTCCTTAACCTCTGGGATACCGGACCGATAACTCTTGACCCGGCAGTTTCCAGTGAGATGTCCTCTCATGCCTATGTGATGCAGGTCTTCAGCGGGTTAGTCCGCCTTAATGATGAACTGGAGGTGGTGCCTGACATTGCTGAAAGTTGGGAGAAAAGTGAGGATGGCAAGGTCTTTGTCTTTCACCTGCGCCATGGGGTTAAATTTCACGATGGTAAAGAAGTCAAGGCAGAGGATTTCAAATATTCCTGGGAGCGAGCTTGTGACCCTGAAACTGGCTCCCAAACAGCAGCTACCTATTTAGGAGATATCGTTGGTGTAACTGATAAGCTTGCTGGTAAAGCAGAAGAAATTTCGGGGGTCGAAGTTGTTGATGATTACACTCTTCAGGTCACCATTGATATCCCTAAAGCTTACTTCCTGTGCAAGCTTACCTATCCCACTGCTTTTGTCGTTGAACAGTCAAATGTGGAGTCGGGAAGTGACTGGTGGCGTCATCCAATTGGCACGGGCCCATTTGGGTTGAGCGAGTGGGAACAGGGACAGGTTCTGATTCTGGAGAGGAATGAGCTTTATTATGGTGAGTTACCCCAAGTTAAGCAGGTTGCCTTTCATCTCCTCGCTGGAAATCCTATGGCGATGTATGAGAACGGGGAAATTGATGTCGTGCCTGTCGGCACGCATTATATAGACCTCGTTGAAGATGAAGCTAGCCCGTTTCACCAGGAATTAGCGGTAACCCCTGAACTCAGTCTACACTACATTGGCTTCAATACCGACGCTCCGCCCTTCGATGATGTGAATGTTCGCCGTGCTTTCAGCTATGCAGTGGATAAGGAGCGCATCATCAAATTGATATTCCGGGATATGGTAAATAAAGCTGATGGAATATTGCCTCCCGGGATGCCAGGGTATAACGAGAATCTTACTGGGCTTGAATACAATGCAACCAAAGCTAAGGAGTGTATCGCTGTTTCTGAGTATGGTAATGTCTCTAACTTGCCGCCGATTACCATCACCGTGGCGGGGTATGGTGGTGGTGTTTCTGGTTATTTGGGGGCAATTATTCAGGGATGGCGGGAGAATCTGGGAGTTGAGGTTCAGGTGAGACAGCTGGAATCGGAGAAATTCGTTTACCATCTGATGGAGGAAAAGGATGAGATGTTCATGCTTGCCTGGGTGGCTGATTACCCCGACCCTCATAATTTCCTGGACAATTTGTTTTACACCAGTGCCGAGAATAATATCTTTGACTATCATAATCCCGAGCTGGATGCCTTGCTTGACCAGGCTGGCATTGAACAAAATGACAAGGCTCGGTTGATGATGTATCAGCAAGCTGAGCAGGAGATTGTCGATGAAGCACCTTGCTTGCCATTATGCTTTGGTAGAAATTATGTTTTAGTTAAACCTTATGTCAAAGGTTATAGCCTCGGTCCTCTAGGGATTCCTGATTTGGCCAAGGTTTATATTGAACAATAGGTGCAAATAGTTTAGTGCAAAGTGCAAAAGTCAGAGCCAATTTTCTCTAGCTGAGGGCTACTTACCGCCAGAGTAGATTCGAATTTGCAGTTTCCACTCTTTGGGAAGCTCAGTAGGGAATAAATCGTATATGGCATATAGGACGCTGGCTCTGCTTCTCCATCCCTCTCTCATATACTTTCTTGTCAGGCTTCTGCCTGCTCAATCCTGTTCTCTTTCGAAGTTGACATAACGCCACAGGCGTGATATTTCTGGTATGATTAGTCCTGTTTGCTATTTGGCCATCATTGTGAATTACCTCGTGGCGATTTACCGCACCGTAGGCGATGCTGGATGGGTTATCGGCCCCATTACGCTTGGCTGGCTTAAAGATGTAAGGGGAATAAATTTCCCCTTCTTCTCGGGCGCAGCGTTACTTTTCGTGGCTACAATTTGTTTCGCCTCGTTAGCCAAGGAGACAGTTAGCTGCAACAGATAAAAAAAGAATAACGAAGCAATCTCTAGACCCTTCACTACTCTTTCGTTTGTAATGACGGTGAAAAGCTCAAGCACAGATTAGCAATGATGTAGAATACAGGATGGGATATAATGAGCCTCACCAAGAAAGAACAGAAGTAGAGGAAATTTTCGGGGGCTGATTAAGTGACCGGCGAAAACCATTGCTCAGAACGTGGAAGGGTAGCTTATAATTGTACATAAATCTAGATCATGCAAGGAGGTAAAAAAATGAAGGTGATAGCGTTAGGAGGTGCTGGGCATATAGGGGCTTGTGGGGTTCGTGAATTGGTCAAGCGGGCACCTGATATTGAGGTAGTCATCGCCGATAAGAACCTTGAGGCGGCCAGCAAGCTTGCTGCCGAGGTGGGTGGCAAAACATCGGTGAAGGCAGTGGATGCCAGCGAGCATAAAAGGCTTGTTGAAGTGATGGAAGGCGGGGATGTTGTATTGAGCACACTTGGACCATTCCATGTTTTTGGTGAAAAGGTGGTAAGGGCTGCTGTAGAGGCAAAAACAAACCTGGTGGATATATGCGATGACTGGGATGCAACGCAAAGCTGCCTTAATCTGGATGACGAAGCTAAGCAGGCAGGTATTGTCATTATAATAGGTTTGGGAGCCTCGCCAGGGATAATGAATGTAATGGCCAGGTATGGTGCCGACAAGCTGGATAGAGTGGATGAAATTCACACATCCTGGGCACAGACTGGAGTGGATCCCACGGAGGGACCGGCAATTGTCGACCATTATTTCCATGCTATTACCGGGAAGGTGTTAACTTACCGTGATGGTAAGTGGTTAGAAATCACGGCAAACTCAGAGCCAGAAATGGTTGAATTCGTTCCTCCGGTAGGCAGGTTTGAGGTTTGCCATGTGGGGCATCCTGAGCCGATAACCATCCCGAGATACATAAAAGGGGTGAAGACGGTATGCAATAAAGGCGGCATCTGGCCTAATATGTTTGCTGAGGCCGCAAGATACTTTGCTAGGGCTGGTTTTACCAGCCTCAAAGAGGTTACCATAGGCGGGATTTCGATGTCGGCTAGAAGTATTCTGACCAGCTTAGTTTTAAAGATACCTGAGTTAGCTGCTCCAGAAGAGCTAGAGGCTATAATAAGCGAGGTTGGGCAGTATGGAAATTTTGGCCTCACCGGGCTAGCGCTCAGGACTGAGGTCAAGGGGGAGAGGCAGGGTAAACCTATCCGATATGTTTATGGTTGTGGTGCTGCTGCAGACTTAATTACCATGTTGCCTGCGGTGCTGGGAGTCTTAATGTTCACCCGGGGACAGATTAAAGGAGCAGGCGTATTTGCTCCCGAGAGCATTGTTGACCCAAAGATATTTCTACAGGAATTAACCAGGGATATACCGGTATGGGAAACCGAAGAGACTGTCATGTCATCATAATACCTGTCTGACTGCTTTTGGGAGAGTTTTCGAGGGGAAAGATGAATTGTGTTGGCGTTGAT
>CAZYNG010000033.1:0-7954 GCA_964648615.1 uncultured Dehalococcoidales bacterium
TCTATCTCCTTTAACGGATTGGTAATACCTGCCTGGGCATAGGCTCTCTTTGCGGCTACATGCAGACTGGCGAAGTTTGCCATATCGGGATAAGGTGTCTTAGGTATTTTGACAAAGTCGGGATATATCTTCGCTTCGTCCTTAAATCCGGCATAGACAAAATCAACTGTTCGGTCTCCCGGCCTCATTGAGTCCGTCCCTAAACCAACGCCGGTTATCCACATAGGTGTATCCGTGAACCTGTTAACCTTCTCCTCCGCTGCCATGAGTATGCAACATGCCCCTTCGCTCATCACGGCGTTATTCAGCACTCTATAAGGCCAGCATACCAATCTGCTCTTCCAGTAATCCTCCAGCGTTATGGGTGCAGTACCGTGTTGGCTTAGCCATTGCGAGAAGGGAATGTGAGTAGAATTATTGTGGTTCTTCACAGCAATCCTGCCAAGGTCTTCGCAGGTCTCTCCATACAATTGCATATGCCTTACTTCTATAGCAGCATAATACGCGTTGTAATAGCCACCAACTGGAAAGTCCCAATCAGTATCGGCAGCGGAAGCAATCATTTCGTTCGTGCTGGCAACATCAACCTCACACATCCATTCCCAGCCGGGGATTAAGATGACATCAAAGAACCCTGACTGGATCAAGTAATAAGCGTTAATCAGGGCATCCAGTGGTGTAGAGCCACCAGACTCAACCCGATAGCCAGGCTTATTGTGCAAGCCAAGATAATCCTGGATTATCCAGCCCATGCATAACTGCTGATTCAAGTGGTCACTGAAGTAACTCATCATTACTGCGTCTATATCATCCGGTTCTAAATTAGGGCATTGGCGTAGCAGGTCCTGATAAGCTGTGGCAACACCTTCCTCGGCATTCTCCCCATGCCACAGATCTGGCCTGAATATCCCTCCACCACATATAGCTACTCTTCTGTTAGCCTTAGGCATAATTCATCCTCCTTTCTTTAACTATGGTCGTATCTAGCACCATCAAACGCTACTTCCATTTCACTTGCTTCCTCGCGATAGGTTGCTGCTAAACAGCTTGTATATCATAGCACTTAGCAGTTTGGTTTGGGAAGGCGATAAGACGACTACAGCAGATTGACCACTGGCTGTTTTTCCCCTTATACTGTGGTGTTTCGGCATGAAGGTCCACGAATATCAAGCTAAGGCTGTGATGTCGCAATTTGGCATTCCTGTCCCCAAGGGGAAGGTGGCTTCCACCCCTGCCGAGGCTAGAGCAGTGGCTAAGGAAATCGGTGGCAGGGTGGTGGTCAAGGCTCAGGTATACGCTGGGGGTAGGGGAAGGGCTGGAGGGATAAAGATGGCTGATACTCCAGAGGAAGCAGGAGAAATAGCAAGCCGACTCTTAGGAACAAGGTTGGTGACGCATCAAACCGGTGCTGAAGGTGTGCCGGTAAGCATGGTGTTGGTGGAGGAGGCAAGTGAGGTACACCGTGAGCTTTATATCAGCGTGCTTGTTGATAGCACCACGAGACTGCCTCTTATGATGGCAAGCGAAGCTGGTGGCATGGAGATTGAAGAGGTGGCTCAGGCAGCCCCGGAGAAAATATTCAAGGTCTCTATTGACCCTGCTGTCGGGTTCCAGCCTTTCCAGGGACGCAAATTGGCTTATGGGATGAATTTGACTGGCAAGCAGGTAACTGAGGCAACCAAGCTGATGACTGGTCTCTACCAGCTTTTCATGACCAAAGATTGCTGTTTGGCTGAAATCAATCCTTTAGCTGTTACCGCTGACGGGAGACTGTTAGCTTTAGATGCCAAGCTTAACTTTGATGACAATGCTCTTTTCCGTCATAAGGATATTCAGGAACTCCATGATGAAGAGCAAGAAGAACCGTTGGAAGTCCAGGCTCGTCAGTGGGGGATAAATAACTATGTGAAAATGGATGGTAACATCGGTTGCATGGTCAATGGCGCCGGGCTGGCGATGGCAGTGAATGACCTTATCCAATATTGTGGTGGTAGCGCAGCAAACTTTCTCGATATTGGCACGCTTAACACTACTGACCGCGTAGTCAATGCCTTCAGGATGTTTGTTGCTGACTCAGGAGTAAAGGTAGTCCTGGTAAACATATTTGGTGGCATGGCAAGGGTAGATGTTATTGCTAAAGGCGTAGTGGAAGCCTATCAGCAGATGGATATTCCTTTTCCTGTGGTTGTTAGATTGGCGGGAACGAATGTTGATGAAGGCAAGCGCATCTTATCTGAATCAGGAATAAATTTTATTGAGGCAGAGGATTTTTACGATGGTGCCTATAAGGCAGTTCAAGCAGCGAAAGGGCAGATAAAGTGAGTATACTCGTTGACAAGGCGACCAGACTTTTGGTTCAAGGTATTACCGGAGGAGAGGGTAGTTTTCACACTCAGCGTTGTATTGAATATGGCACAAAAGTGGTAGCTGGCGTTACTCCTGGGAAGGGAGGCAACCAGATTTTAGGAGTGCCTGTTTACAATAATGTGGAGCGGGCAGTGGCTGAAACTGAAGCCAATGCCAGTATCATTTTTGTCCCCCCTGCTTTTGCCGCTGATGCCATCATGGAGGCAACGGATGCTGGCATACCTTTGATTGTGTGCATCACTGAAGGGATACCCGTCATGGATATGGTCAAGGTGCATAGCTATCTCAAAGGAAAATCAACTCGACTTATCGGTCCCAACTGTCCCGGAGTTATCTCTCCGGGGAAATGTAAAGTGGGGATTATGGTGGGAGAAATTCATCTTCCTGGCAATGTAGGGGTAGTCTCCCGCAGTGGCACTCTAACTTATGATGTGGTGGCTCAGCTTACTAGCCTAGGGATTGGGCAATCCACCTGTGTTGGGATTGGTGGTGATGCCTTGCCGGGAAGTACTTTTGTAGATATCCTGAAGCTGTTCAATGCTGACAATGATACTAAGGCTGTGGTCCTTGTTGGTGAGATAGGGGGTACTTTTGAGCAGGAGGCTGCGGAATTCATCAAAGGTGAGATGACAAAGCCTGTGGTTGCCTTCGTTGCCGGGAGCACTGCTCCACCGGGCAAAAGAATGGGACATGCTGGCGCTATTATTACCGGCATTGCGGGTAGAGCTTCAGAGAAAATAAAGGCCCTATCTGCTGTCGGAGCTATGATTGCTCCTAACCCTGCAGAAATCGGTCTCACTACCAAGAAAGTGTTAGACAGAATCAGCACGTAAAAAGAGAGAGGGAAAATCTTGCCTGGAGAATGGCAAAGAGTTCAAATTGGAAAGCCAATGCACGTGAGTCGCTATCCTCTTGTTGAGGAAATCTCTACCCCTCTGACTGCTCCAGAGGCTTTTGCCTTGATCAAGGACAATCCCTACAGCTTCTTCCTGGACAGCGGCATGGACCCGCAGAAGCTGGGACGTTATTCTTTCATTGGTAGCAATCCATTTCTAGTAATGAGCAGCCGAGGTACGGAGATCACCTTAGTTGATGGAGACAGACGAGAGACCTTGTATGATAACCCTTTCGATGTTTTGGAGAGATTGCTGGAAAAGTATAAGTTGGACCACTGCTCGGCACCCGTGCCGTTCCTTGGTGGGGCAGTTGGCTATCTCAGCTACGACCTGCGCCATTTTGTCGAGCATCTACCGTCTGCAGCTATAGATGACCTCAAGTTTCCCGAGAGTTATTTTGCCTTCTATGACACCGTCGTCGCCTTTGATCACCTTGAGACGAGAGCTTACCTTGTTGCCACAGGTTTTCCTGAGACGGAAGAAAGCCTGAGGTTAGCACGAGCTAGAATGCGCATTAAAGAAATGAAGGACTGGCTTCATTCTTCCCTCCCTGCCCCGGAGGTTCAAACCTCTCTTTCTCCGAAGAAAAGGTTGGGTGAAAGTGAGATTCAATCCCTTGGGGGAAATGGGGAGCTCGTACTTAAATCCAACTTCACCCCCGAGGCATATATCGGAACTGTGGATAGAGTGCGGGAATACATCGCCGCAGGCGATGTATTTCAGGTAAACCTTTCCCAGAGGTTTGAGACCAAATTGACCATTTCGCCTTACGAGCTGTATCGGCGGCTGAGAGAGGTTAACCCTGCTCCCTTTGCCAGCTACCTCAACTTCGATGGAATAACGATTGTCAGTGCCTCCCCGGAAAGATTTCTCAAGGTTCAAGGTGACCTGGTGGAAACACGACCGATAAAAGGGACAAGACCACGAGGCAAAGACCCTGTGGAAGATGAACGCCTGGCTCAAGAGTTGGTTCACAGCATCAAAGACCGAGCCGAGAATATCATGATCGTTGACCTGGAGAGAAACGACTTGGGACGGGTTTGCCGCTATGGCACAGTAAAAGTTACCGAACTGGCTATCCTGGAGACCTTTCCTACCGTGTTTCATCTTACCTCGACTATCGTCGGCAGGTTACGCCAGGAGAAAAGCAGCATTGACCTGCTCAAAGCTGCCTTTCCCGGCGGCTCCATTACTGGTGCCCCTAAGGTGAGGGCTATGGAGATCATTGATGAGCTGGAGCCGACGAGAAGGAGTGTCTACACTGGCTCTATAGGTTATCTGGGCTTCAATGGAGACCTGGATATCAATATCGTTATCCGCACCTTTTTGATTAAGAGAGGCAAAGCTTACTTCCAGGTAGGCGGTGGCATTGTGTATGACTCCGATCCCGAAGGCGAATACCTGGAGACTCTGGACAAGGCTAGGGGTCTAATTCAAGCCTTGCAACTGGCACCGGAAGTGAGCATAGCAGCAAAATGAAGGGAAGGAAGAAATTACAGGTTCCCTGGGGTATGGATGGTACTGATAATTGATAACTATGACTCCTTTGTTTACAACCTGGCTCAATATGTAGGGGAGCTAGGCTGGGAGCCCATGGTGTTTCGCAACAACCAGATTAATTTACCTGACATCGAAGAGCTGAATCCCAGCCACATTATCATCTCCCCCGGACCGTGCACCCCTTTGGAAGCTAATATCTCCAACGACGTGGTGCGATACTTTGGCGGGAAAATCCCTATCCTGGGGGTATGCCTGGGACACCAATGTATTGGGTATGCCTACGGAGGTAGAATTGGCCGGGCTTTGCCAGTCCATGGTAAGACCTCCCTTATCTACCACGATGGTAAGACTATCTATCGGGACCTAGCTAACCCCTTCCCGGCAGCCCGCTATCATTCCTTGATTATCGAAACTGAAAGCCTTCCATCGTCTCTGGAAATAAGCGCCCAAAATCCGGAGGGGCAAATAATGGGGGTGAGGCACAAGAGTTATGTTGTGGAAGGGGTTCAGTTTCATCCTGAGTCGATTCTCACCCAGACCGGGCATGATCTCCTGAGTAATTTCTTCCATTTTACTCAGCCAGCCTGGAGTTAAAGGACACTTAGTTGAGTGAAGGTGAAATGATGACAGAAATTATTTACTTCAATGGGCATCTTGTCCCTCGCGCTGAGGCTAAACTTTCCCCCTTCGACCACGGGTTTCTCTACGGATATGGGCTATTTGAGACTATGAGGGCTTATGAGGGGCATATATTTCGCCTTGACCGTCATCTAACGCGCCTTCGCTGCTCAGCCGAAAGCCTTGGCTTGAGGCCCAAGCTGGATGCTTTCGACCTGGAGAATGCTTGTGTGGAAACTTTACAGGCCAATAAGCTCAAGGATGCCCGCGTGAGGCTCACTATCACTGCAGGAGAAGGTGATATGACTCCTGACCTCAACACCTGTTCTAACCTGACTGTTCTGGTCGCCGCCAGGAATTTCGTTCCGTTGCCCCCGGAAAGATATGAGCAAGGATTTAAGGCAGCGCTATCCTTCCTGCGCCGTGACAGTCAGTCACCTCTGTCCCGACTAAAGTGCACTTGCTATGTAAGTAACATCTTAGCCAGGATGGAAGCCAAAGCGGCTGGCTGCGATGAAGCTATCATGCTTAATGAACTGGGTTACATAGCCGAAGGCAGCACTGCCAATATTTTCCTGGTGAGCGAGGGCGAGCTCAGCACCCCTTCCCTGGAAAGCGGCATCTTGCCCGGTATTACCAGAGAGGCAGTCTTGGAAATAGCTCGGGATTCAAATATCAAGACGGTGGAAAGGCAGGTAGAGCTAGGGGAGCTAAGTAGGGCTGAGGAGGCCTTTGTTACCAATTCCATAATAGAGATCATGCCCCTAACCTGGTTTAATGGCGAACCCATCGGCACGGGCAAACCAGGAAAGCTGACCAGAAATTTGATGGCTGCCTACAAAGAACTTGTAAAATAATACGCCTTCAGGCAGGCCCGGCGGTAGAAGCTTTGCTAGGCTCCCTTACTTAAGAGGATTTCACCCGATATTTAGCCTTTCCTTCCTCGTAGAGGTCGCCGCCATAGATGTCGTTTATCACCGTGACGGGAAAGTCCTCTACTTCAAGGCGCCGGAGTGCTTCAGCACCAAGTTCCTCATAGGCTACTACCTCTGCCTTCTTGATGCTCTTGGAGATAAGAGCACCTGCGCCACCTATGGCTCCTAAATATACTGCTTTATATTTCACCATAGCATCCTTCACTGCTTCTGACCTCGATCCTTTGCCGATCATCCCTTTCAAGCCTGCGGCTATTAAACGGGGTGAATAGGCATCCATGCGACCGCTGGTGGTGGGACCAGCAGAGCCTATTGGTCTTCCTGGTCTGGCTGGGGAAGGTCCCATGAAATATATCGTCTGTCCCTTGATATCAACAGGCAGGGGTTTTCCTTGCTCCATAGCCTCAACTATCCTCTTATGAGCAGCGTCACGACCTACATACATCACGCCGGTGAGCAGAAGGTTATCCCCCGCCCTAAGCTCCTTCAAAGTCTCATCGGTCAGCGGGAGTGTAACTTTTTTAACTTGAGCCATAACAACCTCCCTTTTTTACCTTATTGTCATTGCTAGGCACATCAGTGCCGAAGCAATCTGAGTTGCTTTCCCACCGAGATTGCTTCGCTTCGGCTCGCAATGACATGGCGAATTCAAATTTTTAATCCTTTCAGTATATCTCTGGCGATGATATTTCTCTGGAGCTGCAAGGCTAAATTGGTGGAGCTTATCGCCAATGCATTGCGGCAAAACCTTTCCATAGGTACCCCAGCAACATAGGGTGGTGCATTGAAGATATGAGCAGCATTGTCGGCAACGAAGTGAATCATCTGGGTGGCGAACAATTTCACCATAGCTGCCTCTCGTTGTACTGGTTTTCCTTCATCTGCTCTCCAGGCAGCTTCGTAAACCATAAGTCTGGAGGCGTGGATATTTGTAGCTATATCGCCCAGTGCTGCTTGAATGCTTGGGCGACCAGAGATAGTTTGCCCAAACGATGTCCAAGTTTGAGCCTGTGTGGTTGATTCCTCAAGTATTCGTTGTGCTGCTCCTACGCACCTGGCACCCCTCATAATTCGCCTTGCCGGAAGCCATTTCTTACCAAGATGAAAGGCCTTTCCCTCTTCCCCTAACACATTTTCGCAGGGTACTTTGCAATTATCGAAGCTCAAATAAACGGGCTCCCTCATTCCCGCTTCCCATCCTGTCTTTTCCCTGCCGGCAGTAACGGTAAATCCCGGAGTATCCTTATCTATCAGGAAACAAGTTACTCCCTCCCTCGGGTCCTTATCAGCACGTCTTTTGCCCTGGGCAAGCTTACCGAAAACCAGGGCAAAGTAATCCTTACCCCCTCTGGAGAAGGACACTTTTTTGCCGCTAATTACGTAATAGCTATTCGCTTTCTCTACCCTCATTTCCATTTTTTCAATGTCAGATGCTTCGTTTCCCGGCTCCATCAATGCCAGGTAAGCGCATTTTTGAGTGTTAAGTACAGGCAAGAGGTATTCTTGTTTCTGTTGTTCGTTGCACTCAAACAGGATCGGGGTGACATCGCCAAAGTCGAAAGGAACGATTGTTTGCGCTAACTCTTCCTCAACAAGGCAGTTCCCCAGGATACTTAAGCCAGCGCCACCAAATTCCTC